>NZ_JBDKSX010000030.1:0-13664 GCF_039680435.1 Mizugakiibacter sp.
CCTTTTGAAGCGCCTGCACGCTGGGGAACAACGTCCGCCCCATGCTGTCGGCCAGGTCTTTGGCCATCTTCTCGACAGCAGCCTGGGCATCGCTGAAATCGAGGTTATCGACGCGCATGCCGAAGCCGACCAGCTTGTCGGCGAGGTCGGTGTCGTCGAACAGCTTGCCAACAGCCAAATAGTTGTCGCGCACGCCGGTATAGATGCGGTCGAGGAGCGCGTCGAATTCGTTCGAGATCGCGGTCGCCCGCGTCTCGTTCTTGTCGCTGCGGAACCAGCCACCATCCTTGGCCCAATCCTGCAACGTATTGCCGTTGACCATGCCGCGATCAACTTCGCTGAAGCTGCCGGAAAAACGCGGGGCGCCCGTGGGTTCCCATGACCCGCCGAACAGTTTGTCTTTGAAGGCATAGATCGCGGCGGCGGCAGCGGCCGCCCACCCCACATAGGGCACCCAGGCGAAGCTACCGGCCGAGGCAGCAGCCCCGCCCGCCGCACTCGCCGCGCCGGCTTCCGCAGCCGAGGCCGCAGCGGCGGCCGCCGATGCTTCGGCGGCCGTCGCCGCAGCGGTGGATACGCCAGCCCAGCTATTGTTTGCCGCGATGAACGCGCCGAGCGCATCGCCGCCGATGGCGCCGACCGTATTGGCATACGCCAGCGAGCCGGCCGATGCGCCGACCGTTGATCCGGCGCCCAGTAGCCCGGCCAGCGTGTTCACGCCAGTGCTATAGCCGGTCGCCGCGCCATACAGGTTATAGATGCTGTTCGCCTTGTCAGCCAGGCCAAAGTAATTCGTTCCGGCGCCGCCGTTCTCGCCGCCAGTCCCGAGCACGGCATTGATGCCGGTATTGACAAGATTCCCACCCGTCGTGATGGCCGCTTGCACCGCAAACTTCAAGACCATCGCCTTGAAGGTGTTCTCAAGGTTCTTGGCGAAGGCCTGGCCGAACGAATCCCCCGACTCGAAAGCCCGGTAGAGCGCGTCGGTCAGGCTCTGGCCGATCTGGTCGGTGAATTTCTCCCACTCGCGCGCCTGCGCCTGCAGCTTGGGCTTGGTGATCTCGACGCTCTTGAGGCGCTGCAGCGCGGTGATCTGCTGCTCGATCAGGTACAGCTCGGCTTCGCGCCCGTCGATGCCGCGCAGGCGCTCGGCCTCGGCCTGCTTGATGGCGATCTGCTCGTCGTAGCGAGCGGCGGTCAGGCGCTCGAGGTCGCCGCCGGTGGCGCCGATGGCGGCCAGCTCGATCTCCGAGGCTTTGGCCTTGTCGAGCAGCTTTTCGGTTTCGCTGGCCAGCGACGAAATGCTCTTCTGCCGGTAGTCTTCTTCTTCCTTGAGGAGCTTGGCGCGCTCCTTCTCGGCTGCGACGGCGCCCGGCTGCAGCGCGACGTAGCGCTCGAAGACGGCGTTGAATTCGCCGAGCTTGAGGGCGCCGCGGTCGTAGGCCTTGAGCAGGGTCTCGACGTTCTTGACGTAGGACGAATCGAAGTCGCTGGCTTTGCCGTTGATTGTGTTGAGCAGGGCCGCCAGGGCGTCGGCTTCGGCCTGGGCTGCCTTGGCCGCCGTGTTGTGCGCCTTGGCGGTTTCGTCGGCTTCCTTCTTGGTCTGGACGTAGCCCTTGGCCATCTTGGCCTGCGCTTCGCTGATCGCCGTCGACGCGGCGGCGCCGTCGCGCTGCGCTTTTGCCAGGTCGTTCATGGTCGCTGCCAGTTCGACCGCCTTGGCGTTGCCGCCGAGCAGCGCGGTACCGAACTTGGTGAAGGCCAGGTTGACGTCTTCGCTGCCGGTTTTCAGACCGTTGAGGGTGGGCAGCAGATCCTTGGCGACTTCGAGGGTGACGCCGAGCTGCTTGGCGAGCTTGTCGGCGCCGCTGCCGGCATAGGCGCCGGCCAGCTTGTCGAGGGTGCCGTAGTCGCCAAGGCCGCCGAGCGATTCGCCGAACTTCTTGGACGAAACCAGCTGCTGGGTGCGGATGAATTCCTGCTGGAAGGCGAGCTGGTCGAGGGTGGCCTGGCGCACGGCGCCGCTCGACGCATTGAACTGCTCGTAGAGCTTGTCCATGTCGAAGGTCTTGACCGTCGCCCCGACGGCACCGACCGCTTTGTCCAGGTCGGACATGGCATTGTCGAGCGTCTTGGCTTTCTCGGCCGAGCTGCCGAAGGCTTGCACCAGGTTGGGCAGCAGCGCGGCCAGCACGCCGACCGCAGCGCCCGCTGCGCCGAAGCCGGCGAGCATCTGCGGCAATTGCATGCCGAGGGCCTTGGTCGCATCGACTCCGCCATTGACCTGAACGATGAAGTCCTGCAGCTGGTAGGAGGTATTCTGCAGGCCGCCACCCATGCCGCGCGAGGTGGTGCCGACGCGCACCTGCGCTGCTTCGAGTTCGCGCAGCTTGGCCAGCATCGGCTCGAACTTGGCGGCGTCCAGGCCTTGCGCGGCAATCTTGATGTCGAGCTTCTGCGAGGCGGTCTTGCCCAGCATTTCGAGCTGGCTGGTGGCGCGCTTGATCGAGGCGCTGATCTTGCCCTCGGCGCGCGTGAATTGCTCGGCGCTGGCGTCGGCGCCACTGCCGATACCATCGACCGCCTTGCCGGCCTTGCTCGCCGAGGTATCGACCTGGCGCGCCATGCTCTCGGCGGCGTTGCCGACGCGGTTGAGCGCACTTTCGGCGCCCTCCGTGCTGACGACGACTTCGCCTTGAATCTTGAGGTCGGACATGGTGGCTTCCTATCAAAGCCCGCTATTGGCGGGCGGCTTCCTGCATGGTTTTCAGGGCGGTGGCTTCGCAGAGGCGGATGTCGCCGAACATCTGCCACCATTCGTCACCCACCAGCTGATGGCGGTCCAGCAGCAGGAACAGCGTGGCGTAATCAAGGCCGGTGGGGCCGGCCATGCCGACCTTCCACTGCGTCTGCAGCGAACTGAAGAGGGCGAAGGCCGGCCAGTTCTCCGGCCAGATCTCGGCTTCTTCCTCGTAGTCGGCGAGTTCGAAGCCGGCGGCCGCGGCTTCCTGGGCGCTCGGCAGGCGGGCATAGAACACCCGCACTGCCTCCGTTAGTTTTTTACGCGGCCCTCTACCGTGCAAAGACGGTATGCCTCCATGATCTCGGCGGCAGCAGCGGGCAGTTCGTCGCACAGTTGCTCGGCGGTTTCGCGGTTGAGTGGCTCATCGAGGTTCCAGCCATCAATCACATCGAGCAGATAGGCGGCGTTTTTGTCGCGCGTCTTCGCCATCAAATCGGCCATCTTGAATTCACCGTCGGCGGGTGCTTCTTCCTTGGCCGCCGCGAAGATGCCGTCGATGAAGGCGCCGAACTCGCTGCGTGTACGATATTTGAAACTGACTTCGATAGCGCCCTCGCCGCCTTCGACCAGCGGGAAGGCGATGACGCGCTTGAAATTCTTGGGGCGATTCCCGAGCTTTACTTTATTGGCCATGATTTATTGTCCTTGTGCGCAAAAAGACGCTGGCGGGTGCGACCCGATGATCCAGCGTTGAAAAAACCGGAGGCCGAAGCCCCCGGCATGGCTACAGCGGGATTACGACGCGTAGCGAACACTCCGGTTATTTCCGGAGAAAGTCGCCTTGACGCGATTGATGGAGCCGTCTTGCATCATCACGGTTTCGTTCAGCGCCACGGTGCAAGGCACCAAATTGAGTGAGCCGGAACGAGTGACGATCTTCAGCACCGTATCGGTTTGAACGTCCGTCAGCGTCTTGAGTGCGGTATAGCCAGCGGTGCCAATAGAATCGGCATCGAGTTCCATCGTGTAATCGGTAGCGGAAAAACCGTCATTTATGCTGTAAGAAACGTCGCTTTCAATGAACTTGTATTCCACCTTCTTCGGCTCGCCGCCCGAGCTGGAAGGCGACATGACGGTGGTGATCTGCGTGAATGCCGAGATCTTCTGCACGGTGCCGACGCCGGTTCCCGACGGGAACCAGGTAGTGTTGGTAGTATCGGCGCCTTCGAGGACGAAAGAGTCGGTAGTCACGCTCTTGATGCGGAAGGCGCGCTTGTTCAAGCGACCCCAGCCCGAGAACATGATGACGATGTCGCCGTTGCTGTAGCCGTGGGCGGTGGAACCGACGACACATTCGGCAGCGTTGGAGGCCGTCGACACGGTTTTGGCGGTGGCGATCGAGGAGGCGATGTAAAACGTGGAGCCAGTGGGAACCTGGGCCATGATTCTTCCTTTCAGAAAAGAAAAACCCGCCGAGGCGGGTGGTATTGCGCCCAGATGGGCAATAAAAAACCGCCTTGCGGCGGTTGTCTGGTTATCTGGTTGCCCAGATGTCGAAACGCTGCAGCGATCCGTAGAGCAGCGGGTCGGGTTCGTAGGTCGAGAGCGGTTCGCCCTGCGGCGTTGCGGTGAAGGCGGCGCTGGCGCAGAGGGCGTCCTCGATGGCGCGGATCAGCGTCAAGGCTTCGCTGCGCGTCTTCGACCAGGCGTTGATTTGCAGCAGCGTGTGGCGGCGGTCGGCGGCGGCACCATCGATGTAGCGCAGCGACTCGCCACCGATGCCCTGCCAGGTGACATAGGGCGTCGCCGTATTGGGCGGCGCGATGTCAGGATAGGTGCGCACGCAGATGCCTTTGAGCAGCGTCGCCAGGTCGGATTCCATGCTCATTTTCCGCTCACTTCCTCGATGAAGCGCGCCTTGATCGCGGCACGCACTTCGGCGCGGGTCTCGGCGACGGCGGCAGCGATGAACGAGCGGGCTGGGGCCTTGCTGGTGCCGAATTCGACCATCGCGCCATAGGGCGCTTTGCTGGCGTTCCAGCTGATGTGGTAGGTCGACACGTCCTTGAAGCTGTTGTCCTGGCTGAATGCCTGGTAGATCGATTCGCGCAGGTTGCCGGGCGCGAACGGCCCGTAGCGGCGGTTCTGGCCGTAAAAGTAATGCGGCGCGGCAGCCACCGGCGCCAGCACCTTGGCGCGGTCGTAAATGATCTGCGCCCCGGCCTGCGCTGCCGGGCGCGTCGCCTTGTTGAGCATGTCGGCGGTGGCGCGCAGGTCTTCCTTGAACTTGCGCACATCCATCTTGATCTTCATGCCCATCACGCCACCCGCTGACAAACGAGGTCGATGTATTGATTCTTGCCGTCGGGCAGCACGGCGCGGATGTCGTACAGGTCGCTGCCATGCACGACGCGCAGGCCGGCGTTGAGGCCGCTGCGTTGGCGGATACGGATGCTGGCTTGCACCAGGCTGGCGTCGGCGCCCGCCTTGAGCGTTGCCGTCCCGCTCAGGTGGCGGACATCGGCCCAGACGGCGGCAACGAGCGTCCAGGTCTCGAGCGGCTGGCCGAGCGCATCGGTGCTGCTGCTGCGCTGCTCGATGTTGATGCGGTGGTTGAGCGTGGTCATGCGTAGAGCTTGTAGCGGTCGAGCAGGCCGTCGAGGTAGCTGCGCGGCAGTTCGCCGGGATTGCCGTCGGTGGTCGCGGCGCTGTGCTTGTACCAGGTCGAGATGGCGACCAGCATCCACATCTTGAGCGCCGCGAGGTCGGCGTCGCTGGTGGCGTGGCCGCAGGTGTAGCGCAGGCGCACGGCGTTGGCCTGGGCGCGTGGCGTCGGCCAGGTATAACCGTAGGCCGGGACGACGTAGCCGGGCAGCGAATCCTTGTCGAGCTGGTAGGACTCGGCGGCCAGCGTCTGCTCGATGCCGGCTTCGTCGATGTACTTCAGCGAGGTGACGGCGGTGATCGGCGCGTTGTACAGCGTAAAGGCCTCGGGGAAGGCGTCGAGGACGATTTCCCAGGTCTGCGGGGCGAAGGCGCGCCCGGTCTTCTGCTCGGCGAGATGGCGCGCGGCGCTGATGAAGGCGGTGATGCGGGCATCGTCGTCGCTGCCGTCGACGCGCAGGTGCAGCTTGGCTTCCGCCAGGCTGACCGGCTCGCTGCTCGGGGCGGTGATGAGCGTGTAGGCCATCGCTTTCCTTAGTTCGTTGGACGCCGGCCGCCAATGGCGGTCGGGCGGGTGGTTGCTGCCTGGCGCGGGCGCGTGCCAGAGACCGGGCGTGGCGCAAAGCCGGACCCGGCCGGTCCGGGAATGGGCGGCAGGACGCCACCGACGAAGCGGTCAGCGCCGATTTCGCCAACACTCAAAGTGCCGATGATGCGGATGCCGCCGCTGGCGACGAAGACATCCGGCAGCTCGATAGCGGTAAAGGCGCCGCTGACGATGATCTTGCCGTTGGCGGCGAGCGTATCGCCGGCCTCGTGCGCGGTGAGCGCGCCGCTGACCGGCCCCCAGCTGATGCTGCCGCTGGCGCCAAGACTGTCGGCGCCGCTTTCGCTGGCGGCCAGGCTGCCGAAGAGCGGCGGCCCCCAGCTGACGATGCCGGAAGCAGACAGAGTGTCGCGGACTTCGCTGGCAGCAAGCGATCCTTTGACGATCACCTTGCCGCTGCTGGTGAAGCTGTCGCGGGCTTCCGTTGCGGTCAGGCTACCCTTGACCAGCACCTTGCCGGCACTGGCAAAGCTGTCGGCGCTTTCCGATACCGCCAGCGCGCCCTTGACGGCGACCTTACCGCTGGCGGTCAGCGTGTCGCTGCCGCTTTCGCTGGCGGCGAGCGCGCCGGTAATGGACGGGTCGCCGGCGGTGCCGCTGGCGGCGAAGGTATCGCTGCCGGTTTCCGCTACGGCCAAGGCGCCCTGGACGATGACATCGCCCGTACTGGCGAAGCTGTCGGCGCCTTCCGTTGTGGCCAGCGCACCCTCGACCAGCACGGTGCCGCTGGATGCAAAGGAATCGCTGCCGGTTTCCGTAACCGCCAGGTCGCCGGTGGAAATCAGCTCGGCGCGCAGCGCGATGGTCAGGCCGACCGCAATCGAGCTGGTCTGCGTGATCGTCGTATTGCCGGTCGCGCCAGCGGTGCCTTTGAAACCATGCCCGACCCAGATACCGCCACCGACGCCGGTATTGACCACCTGATCGTGGTCTTCGGTGATGCCGGTCAGGTTGCCGTTGGTGTAGGCCGTGACCGCCGTCGTGCTGTTCAAGTCCTGGTCACGGGCAATCGACCAGAAGATCAGCGCATTCGCCGTGGCCGTCGTGATGCCGGTCATGGTCAGCGTAGCGTTGGCCGTCGCTAGCGTGGTCGCTACCGGCGTGGCGTCGAACGGCGTGGTGGCATCTACCCCACGGAAACCGCAGATGATGCCGTTGGTGACGGTGCCACCCGTCACCGAGACGGTCGGCGCGGTATCGCCCGACTGCCACCAACGGTAATAGGTGCTGACGCGCGTGCCACCGGCAGTATTCGCCGTGCCGGTGCTGACGGGCGAGCCGGTTACTGCCGTCCAGCCGGTGATGGTGCTGACGGCCTGGTTGCAGGTGTGCACCGTCAGAATCATCAGGTCGCCGGCCGCCATCGAGGCCGGAATACCCGGAGAAATCGAAGTGGTGCCGGCGGCCCAGGTGCCTTTATTGACGAAGGTAATGGCCACGTTTACCCCCGTTCCGTACTAATCAGGCGTGAGTGATAGTGGCGCTGTTGATCGTGACCGTCTGGCCGGCGGTAATGCTGGTGCTGTCCAGGTTGATGTCGCTGCCCGAAGTGCCGACGGTGAGGCCGGTAACGATGTCGGTGCCGGCGGTGGCCGTGCGGATGCGCGCGGCAGCGGCGGTGCCGGTGTTGTCGGCCGAGGTGTCGGACTTGGGGAAGCCGGAGAAGGTGAGGACGCCGCCGGAAGCGGTGCCAGCGGTGGCGTTGAGGCTGATGGTGGCCAGGATGCTAGCCATGCCGGTAGTGCCAATCTCGAGGACGCCGGTGCCGCCGATGGCGGTGACGACGGCGGTCAAGCGGGCATCCTTGACGGCGTTGGTGTAGGTGACTGCCATGATTTACTCCTTGGCCTTGCGGCGCACGGGTTTTTGCTGAATTTCCTGGTCGACCGCAACCGCAGCGGCCCAGCCTTCGCGCTGCGCGACTTCGGCCAGTTCCTGGTCGTCGGTCTCGAATTCATCACCTTTTGCAAACGTCACAGGTTCGACGCCGCGCAGGAAGTAGGTGAATTCCTGTTTTGCTTTGAGGTGCATTGCTGACTCCAATGAAAAACGGCCCCCGCAGGGGCCGTTTCATGGCTCGATGTTTTGCTCAGGAGGCAGCGATCTTGAGCAGCTTGATTGCCTGGGTGTTGCGCAGCTTGCCGCCGACGCGCTTGCGCACGTAGAACTTGACGAAACCGGGCGAGGTGATTTCGTCGCGGGTGATACGCATGCCGACGCGATCGGCGATCAGGTAGCCTTCCTTGAAGTCGCCGAAGGCGAGCGGGAAAGCACCGGCGCCAACGGCCGGCATGTCTTCGGCTTCAACCACCGGGTAGCCCATGAAGGTATCCGGCTGGCCGGCAGAGAGGCCCGGCTGCCACATGTAGGCGTTGGTGGTGGCTTCCTTGTACTTGCGGATTGCCGACAGCACCAACTTGTTGGTGACCCAGGTCGCGTTGCGGCGATAGGTCGAGCGCAGCGAATAGACCAGGTCGTAGAAGGTATCCGGCGTGGTCGGCAGGGCAGCGGCTTGACCCGAGGCGATGTACTGCAGGGTGCCGAAGGCGCGGCTGGAATCAGCCGTGGCAACCGGCGTCGGGCCGGCGAGGAAGCCGGTGGGCTTCTTGGTGCCGTTGCCAGAGACGAAGGCGGCGCCTTCACCGGCAGCAATGGCTTCAAACACGGAGTCGATCAGCCACTGCTCGACGTTGAAGAAGAGGTCGTCAAGCGACTCCTCGGTAGCCTGCGGCTTGGCCGAGGCGACACCAAAGCTCGGCGCAACTTCGGCCAGGTCGGGGGTGTTGGTCTGGTTGCGGGTGTCGCCCTCGCCCAGCCACTCAAATGCACCGCCGCCGATGTCGACCAGCTCCTTGTAATCCGATGTGCCGACGGTGCGCACGGTGGCGATCTGGCGGATCGGCGAGATGTCGACGGTCAGGCGGGCGATCTGGCGCTCAATCTGCTCAGGCAGCGCAAAGCCGCCGGCCGAGCCGGTCGAGGTGATGACCTGCGCTGAACGGGTCTCGCGGCCTTCGGCCTTGGCCTTGGCTTCCAGGGCGCGGGCGGCCGAGGTGGCTTTCTGCTGGCGCTCGTTGTCGGACGGGGCGCGCATCCAGTCAAGGAAGGCGTGGCGATATTCGGCGGATTCCTGCGACTCGCCATCTTCCTTGCCGGCACCGAAGACGCCGGGGCGGGCCAGCTTGGTTTCCATCTTTTCGAGCTTGGACTTGACTTCGGTCAGGCTGCCGATGTGTTCGTCCATCTTGGCCAGCTTGGCGTCGAGGTCGGCGGTCGAGCCACCGGCCTTGACGGCGGCGATGCGGGCGTCGTTGGTCTTCTTGTACTCTTCGAAGGCGGTGCCGATCTTGTCGATGGCATCGGCGACCGACTTGATGTTCGGCTCGTCGCGCTTTTCGTAGCACGGGGTGGCGCCGGCGTTGGCTTGGAAGGCGGCGAAGCTGATGGCCATCATGGCCAGAATGTTTTGTTTCATGGTGCGATTCCTTTTCAGGTGGAGGACTTGATGGATTCAAGCAGGCGGTTGGCCGCTTTCATTGCCGCGCTGGCCGACTCGGCGGACTCGCTCCGCGCCTCGCCCATACGCATGACGCGCGACACGATGGCCGTAGCGTCGGTTTTGCTGAATCCGGCCTCGCGCAGGATTCGTTCAGCATCTTTCGGGGTCGCCAGATCATCCGGCGCGGCCTTGACGTTAGTGACGCGGGCTTTTTCGTTGGCCGGGAAGGTGACCAGGGAGACTTCCCAAAGGTCGATTTCGGTCAGAGTGCGGACATCGGTGTCGCGGTCGTAGGCCCACTGTTTCGACATGAAGCCGATGGACAGGCCATTGATGGCGCCGGCTTTGAGCAGCGCATGGGCTTCCTTGCCGCGCACGGTGTCCATGACCAACTGGCCCTTGATATAAAGCCCCTTTTCGTCTTCGACCATGTCTGTCCACACGCCTATGGGGTGATCGGCGCTGTGCTGCCAGAGCATGGCGGGCATGGTTCCTGCAGCCTTGTGGGCGGCCAGCGTTGCGGCAAAGGCGCCCTTGGCGATGATGTCGTCCCAGTTGTCGCGGACGCCGAAAACGGAGCCGTAGCCTTCAATGGTGCCGTCTTCACCGGTGGCTTTCAGCGAAAGGACGAATGAGCGGGTCTCGTGCCGGGGCGCGGCGCTCTTGCGCTCAATTTGCCGGTTGGTCTTCATTGCCGGATTCTCCTGCATTGGTGTCGGTTGTCATGTTGAGTGGTGTCAGCGGTTCATCGAGGCCGGGCAGCGGATCCTTGCCTTCTTCTTCGCGCAGCTCGTTGCGGGTGTAGATGCCCATTTCGGCCATGGTGCGCGCCCATTGCGCGCGGTCTTTCATATCGCCGGCGGACAGGTAACGGGTGTCGAACTCGGCGAACAGTGGGCCACCGCCGTCGAGTAGCATTTCGTCGAGCCGGTCGCGCCAGGCTTTATGCCAGGGCGCCAACGTGTGCTTCAGGTGGGCGGCGAAGAAGGCTTCGGAGCTGGCGAAGGTGGCTGACTTGTCGCTGTGCCCGACCATGATCGGGAAGATATTGAAGGCGCGGCAGATTTCCTCGACCTGCAGGCGCCGCGTTTCGACATGCTGGGCGTCGACGCCGGAAATGGCGGTACTGGTCCACTTGGCGTTGCGGTCGAGAACCAGCGGCACGCCGACCTTGTCGGGGCCGCTTTTGTTTTTCAGCCAGCCGGTCAGGCGCTCATGCTGCTCCTGGTTGAGCGCGCCGTCGACGGAGTAAATCCCGGATGGGCGCAGTCCGTTTGCGTGAATCCCGGCCTGGCTTTTTTCGGTGGCGATCGACAGGCCAATGGCGCTTTGCGCCAGGCGGATGACATCAAGCGCGCCGACCCAGTCCCATTGCAGCCCGTTGAGTACAAAAACGTCATCAGGGGCGAACTCGCCGATCAGGCCAAAGTCGTCCCAGCAGCGATAGCGGATGTCGTAGCGCGAAATCTTGCGCACATCCCAGCACCCTGGCTGCACCGGGATCAGTTCGCGCACGCGGCGATTGTTGCCGCGCACCTTAATCGACAGGGCGCCACCAGTCAAAGCGGCATGCAACGTCATCTGGCGGCGCCACTCGAATGATGTCTGCCATTCGTTCGGGCGGCGTGACAGCATCCGGTATTCCGGGACGTTGGTAGCGCGCTCAGACTTGCCGTCGGCAGTCTCGCGTTTGATGTGCAGGTCGGGCGTGGCACAGCCGTCGGCGATGACGCGCACGCAATCGAGGACGGTGGCGACCTGCAGGGCGGTCTTGGCCGTGACGTGAACGCCGGCAACAGATGCGCCGCCGCCGTCGATCAGCGCGGCTACCTGGTCATAGGTGAGCTGGGCTGCCTTGCGGCCAAAGATGCGGTCGAATAGTTTCACGCGGTTTCCCAAAATGATTGTTCTGCTCCTGCCGGCTGCCTTGCTACTAGCCCGGCGCCCATGACGGCGGCGACCATCAGGTCGATTCTTCCGTTGGCCTTGTCCTTGGCCAGCTTGCGGTTTTCGGCGGCGTCGCTCTGCACCACGGCGTTGGCGGCGCACCAGGTGAGCACCGGGTGGCCCGGATGGGCGACGGTGCCGTTGAGCAGGTGCGTCTCCATCGCCTCGAGCGCAGGACTCATGCTCTGGTAGCCCTGGCCAAAGGCTTCAAGCGGCGGCAGGCTGACGCCGTTGTCGCTGGCCAGCGCCTTGAAGTCCTCGATGCGCCAGCGGTCGAAGGCGACCGCCTGGATGTCGAAGTGGTCGGCGAGCTGCGCCAGCTTGAGCGCTACCTGCAGTTTGCTGACGGCGCGCCCCGGCGTGGTGTCGAGGTGGCCGGCAGCGCGCCAGGCCAGGTAGGGCACGCGGTCGAGTTCTTCCTTGCGCTGCAGGTCGGCGTCGGGCAGCCAGCAGAAAGGCACCAGGCGCCACGGTTCGCCGTCGTGCTCTGGTTCGACCCACAGCACCAGGCCGGTGAGGTCGGTGGTGCTTGACAGGTCGAGGCCGCCCCAGGCCCGGCGGCCCTTGAGCTGCTGCCAGTCGTAGTCGTCGGCGCGGGTCAGCCAGGTGTCGGCGCTGATCCACGGGTTTTCCGCCTCGGTCCATTGGCAGAAGCACAGCCGCCGGACCAGGGCTTCCTTGCTCGGCATGCCGCGCGCTTCGCGCACTTGCTCGCGCAGGTACTTGATGCCGGGTAGATCGGCTTCCTGCAGGCTGGGGTTGGCTTTCGGCCAGCAGCTTTCGTCGGTGATCGGATCTTCGCCGTCATCGAGGCTGCAGATGTAGGCGAAGAAGGCGTCGTCGTGCAGCACGCCGGCGGCGACCTTGGCGCCGTAGTCGTGATAGTTCCAGCACACCGAGGTCTTGCTGGCGCCGGAGTTGGTGATCATGAAGATCAGCGCCTGGCGGCGGCTCTTGGTGCCGGCGCGCATCATCTCGACCACGGTGTTGGTGCGATGCTCGTGCACCTCATCGATCAGCGCGATGTGCGGGCGCGGGCCGCTTTGCCCGTCGTCCGCTGAGATCGGCCGGAAGAAGGCGGAGCGCTCGAGGTAGGCCAGGTTCCAGACGTTCTCGCCGGTGCCGCTGCCCTTGAGGCGACGGTTCAGCTCCGGCGACTGCTGCCACATGGCAACCGCATCGCGGAAGAGGACCATGGCCTGGTCCTTCTTGGTGGCCGCGGCGTAGATCTCGGCGCGCGGTTCGCCATCGGCGACCAGCCCCTTCATGCCGACACCGGCGGCGAGCGGCGACTTGCCCGACCCTTTGGCGGTCTCGACGTAGGCCACGCGGAAGCGGCGATGGCCGTCGGCAGTCTTCCAACCGAACAGGCTGCCGACCACGAAGCGCTGCCAGCCGAGCAGCTTAAACGGCACGCCCTCGTATTCGCCGCCGTTAAGGCACAGCACCTCCTCGAAGAAGGCGATCGCCTCGAGGGCGGCGGCGCTACTCCACACCAGGCCGCGCTCGGCGCCAGTGCGCAGGTCGGCGATGTGGCGGGCGCAGGCGGCGCGCACATGCGGGCCGGCGAGGCGCTTGCCGGCGGCGACTTCGCGCGCGTAGCGGGTGGCCGGGTCGCCCGGCAGCCGCTTAGGTGAAGAAGCGCGCGGCACCTTGGGGCTTGTCGCCATCCTTGCCGAATCCGAAGAGGTCGCCCTGGGCGGCAGCGCCGGCGACGCGGTTGATCGCGCTCGGCGTCATGCCGAACTCGGCAGCGAAGGTTTTCATCTGCTCGGCGGCGCGGTTGCTGACCTGCAGCCAGACGCCGATCTGCTTGTAGCCCGAAGGCGTCGTGCTGACCAGGGCGTCGTCGCCAATCTCGGCCAGCTTGCGCTCGGCATGCACATAGCGGCCCCAGGCCTGGCAATAGACGGCCAGCGGGGCGCGGTAAAGGTCGGCGATGATACCCATCGCTTCCAGCAAAGGCACCACGCGCTGCCACTCGGCCAGTGCATCGGCGCTCAGGTGATCCGGCGCGTCCGGCACATGCACCGGCGGGCGGTTGTGATCGACCAGCTCGGCGGCCGACTTCTTCGACCGATTACCCTGGAGCAGATGCACGTTTTTCGGCAGCGCCTTGCGCCCCGAGTTCGAATTACCGGCCATCGTCGCCTCCCAGGTGGCGAATACCCCCCTCCCATTTTCCCCGCCGCTGCAAATCGATG
>NZ_JBDKSX010000031.1:0-41395 GCF_039680435.1 Mizugakiibacter sp.
AGGGGCCGTAGTAGGTACGCTCCACGACATTGTGGTTGGCATCGGTGACCACCATGGCGCTTCTCAGCGCATCGGTGTGGTAGTAGTACACCGTATCGTTGGCGATGGCGGGCGCGGCGGCCAACAAACCCAGCACGGTCAGCATGGCCCGGATGCGGTTCATTGCGCACCCCCTTTGCCTTGCAGGTAGGTCGAGTTGCTGGCGTTGGCCCAGGCAGAGCAGCCATTCGCGTTGCACGCCTGGGCGGCGTACTGGAAGTCGTCATCCACCATGCCGCCAAGGGTCAAAACAACACTGGTGTTCGGCCCGCTGTAGGAAGTTCGGGTGACGTTGTGGGTGCCCGATTCGGTCCCCTGCAAATTGTAGGTAGTCGCCTCGCTTGATGCAGTCCAGCTCACCGTGAAGGCTACGTTGACCGTGGCTATCGTAGGCGCGGTGACCACGGGTGGATCCGGGATCCGCTTTACTGTCACCGCGATCTGGCTGCTGGCTGCGCTGCACCCGGCCACGTTGCAGGCGTACACCACGTAGGCGTAGGTACCACTCCCCACGCCAGCAGATGTCCAGGACTGTCCGCCGGCGTTGTAGACGGCACTCGCCGATCCGCCATTGACGCTCTGGTTGAGCTGGTAGCGGGTTGCGCCGCTCACCGCCGTCCAGCTCAGGGTGTAGGTACCGCTGGTGCTGCTCGTGGCCGAACTCGACAGGCTCGGCGCGCTGGCCGGTCGCAAGGTCACTGCCACCGTGCCGGAGGTGGTGTAGCCGCTACACCCTCCTGCTCCACACGCCTGCGATTCGGCCGGCCACGCCCCCCTTTGCTCACATCATTGCTGGAATCTTGTCCGGCTCCGTCCCATCGTGCACGCTTTGCCCGGGATGGACGATTCCGGGGGATGGATCATGAGCAGGATCTTCGTTGCCGCAATGGCGCCAGTGCTGCTGTTGACCATGTGCACGGCTCGGGCGTCGACCACGCCGGCTCCGGAACTTCACGACAGGGCTGCCAGTTCGGTAGAGGACGCCGCCCAAATGGTGCAGCAAGCCTTCGACGACCTAAGCCGCAACGACGTCCCGTCCGCGCAGGCAGAACTGGAAGAGGCCATCCAGGCCAGGGATTTCGCCGACCTTCCGGCCGACCTGCGCTACCGGGCGCTGCTGGCCGCCAGCCTGCTCGCCGAGCAGAACGGCGACAACAGGAAGGCGCACAACTTGACCTTGCAGGCGACAGCCTTCGATGAAGCCGACGACACCGCTTGGACGACCCGGCTGTCCACTGCCTTCTCCCTGGGCGACTATCACGACGCAGGACGCAGTCTGGCCGTTTCCGCCCGGCGCTGGCCCGAAAAGCTGGGCGACCTGATGCCGAGCGCCATCTGGCAGCTTCATCACCACTTGAAGCAGGCGAACGACACCGACGCCGACAGGGAAATGCTGGACGCACTGTTCGATGCCGGATGGCAGGATAACGGTGTCGAGCCAAGCGACCTTTGGCGCGATCTCGCGCTGCTGTACGTCCAACGCGATGAAATCGAACGCGCCACAACGGTGGCGCTGCGGATCGCCTCCGGCCAGACCGCGCTGAGCATGCTGGTGGACAAGCGCTTCGACCCCATCACCCTCAAGCACCCCCGGGCTTTCGACGTCGACCGTCTGGTTGCCGCGGAGATCGAGGCCGCGGAGACGCGAACGAAGGCCCATCCGGACCAACTCGCACCCATCACGGATCTGCAGGAGCTGCTCCTCATCACCGGTCGCTATCCGCGAGTGCTCTCCGTCAGCGATGAAGCGGTCGCCCATGCCGCGTATGGCGACGGCGAGAAGGCCTACACGGACTTCAGCGAGAAATACAACTGGGTGCTCGACAACCGTTTCCGCGCACTGGTGCGCGAGGGTCACTGGGACGACGCCTCGCGGGTCGAGGAATTGGCTGCCCGGCGCCCCGAACAAGGCGGCATGAACGTCAGCCAGTTGATCAACCTCGGCGAGCTGTATGCCGATCTCAACCGGCCCGGCAAGGCGGCCGACGCCATCGCCGAGCTGGGCGACGTGAGTCCGTACGGCCGCATGCAGTTGGAGAGCGTGAAACTGCGGATCGCTGCCGAGAAGAGCGATGACGCCGCCGTCGCCGCCGCCATGGCCTACCTGCGCGAGCACCGCGCCGACGCCATTGCCACCTGGGAAGATGCGTTGCTGTTCCGCGGAGAACTCGACGCCGCGGCGGCCCTACTGATCGAGCGCCTGGAGAATCCGGCCTGGCGCAACCGAGCACTCCTCGATATGCAGCGCTATGCCCAGGTCACCGAAACGCCGGTGGACAAGATGATCCATGATCGCTGGAACACGATCACCGCACGCCCCGACGTCGAGGCCGTCATGCGGAAGGTTGGCCGGGTCAAGCGGTTTGACATTACTGCGGAGTTGCGCTGATCAACCAGGCGTACCGAAGAGGACAGTCGAAGAGGACATAGTGGGCCAGACAGGATTGGGTGATATCGACGCAGGAATCGGCGTCGGTCAGCAGAAATCGATGCGGCGTAGCGGGGTCTGACGCGGAACGTCGGCCGGGCCACCGCAGCGCCTGTCAGATTCTGCAACCCCAGCCGTTCAGAATGCGTAGGCCAGCCCGAACCTGACGGCCGGCGCAGTAGCGTAGTGCTGCAGCGCGTCCTGCACGCGCTGCTGTTCGGCGGCGAGTTCGCCCTGGCTGGCGGCGTCCGATGTCGCCCACACGCGCGCGCTGGGGCCGCCCAGCGTCACGCCGACGTCGAGCGAGTAGCCGAGGCCGCGTTCCGGAACGCGGCCCCAACCGAAGCCGACGTACGGCCGCAGCCGCGGCCAGCGCGCGTCCATGGCCAGGGCCGCCCCGTCGGCATCGACGCCCGGCGCCGGATCGACGGCCATGGCCGCACCGGCGACGCGGCTGCGCCCGGCGACCGCACCGAAGGTGATGCGGAAGACGCCGGCCGACGGGAAAAAATCGAGATAGGCACGCAACTGCTCGGACTGCAAATCGGTGCTGTAGCGCGCGTCGCCGAGGTCGAAGGCGCGGTCGAAGTCGAGCAGGTCCGCGCCAAACCGCAGGGTGCCGCTGTCGAAGCGATGGAACACCCAGCCGGGCGTGGCGCCGGCTACGGCGGCGGCATCGCGGCCCTGCGCGGCGGCCGCGGACGACACCAGCAGCAGGGCGAACAGCAGCGTTCTCATGGCTCCCTCGCGGCGCCGCGCGCCGCACCTCCCGGCGGCGCGCGTCACCCACCGTCGCGCGCCGCACGCCGCACCATCTCCCGGCTCCCGTCGTCCCGATATAGCCTGTCCCGGACTCCGTGGACACAGCGTCGCGCCGGCCGGCTGTCGCATCCGGCATCCGGTTCACAATTCGACACGATTGCGGCGCGCCGGGCCGCACAAAGACGATTTCTGTGAACGGCGTCGCCGGCGATATCCGCGCCGCGTCACGCTCCGCCGTATCGCGGAATCGTTGGCACGACGCTGGACGGCGACGATTGTTGCAGGCGGCGTGGCGGCGGCCAGCGCGAGCGCACACCTTCCGGGACAGGCGGAGCGCGCGGATGCGCTCGCGCGCCGCCCGAATACGCACTTCCCGGGAATGCACGCGCAGGGGCGGTGCAGAAGCGGCAAGGGTGGTCGAGGCCATGCGCGGGCGACACTCGACACGCGCGGGCACAAAAAAAACCGCCGGCGGATGCGGCGGTTTTTCGTACTCTCTTCGTGCTGGCAGCCCGGCGTGAACCTGACATGGTGCCGGGCCGCTGGTTTTCTGGTGGGCGGTACAGGGATCGAACCTGTGACCCCTACCATGTCAAGGTAGTGCTCTACCGCTGAGCTAACCGCCCGAAAGGCCGCGAACGTTAGCACGACCCGGCGCCGCGGCTCAAGCCCGGGCGGCCGCCGCGCCGTGCTCGCGCACGCCGCGGCGAGGCTCAGCCGATCAGCGCCTGCTCGCGCACGCGCTTGATCTCGTCGCGCACGCGCGCGGCGTCCTCGAACTCGAGGTCCTGCGCGTGCCGGTACATCTGCGTCTCGAGCTTCTTGATCAGCGCCGCCGCCTGCGCCGGATCGAGCGTGTGGTAGTCCGCCGCCGGTTCGGCGAGCTTGCGCGCCGGCGCCGCCCTGCCGCGGCCGCGTCGCGCTTCCGCCGGCGCCTCGCGCGCGCCTTCCATGATGTCGGCGACCTTCTTCACCACGCTCCTCGGCGTGATGCCATGCGCGAGGTTGTACTCGACCTGCTTGCGGCGGCGGCGGTCGGTCTCGTCGATCGCCGCCTGCATCGAGCGGGTGATGGTGTCGGCGTAGAGGATCGCCTTGCCGCGCAGGTTGCGCGCGGCGCGGCCGATGGTCTGCACCAGCGATCCGGTCGAGCGCAGGAAGCCTTCCTTGTCGGCATCGAGGATGGCCACCAGCGACACCTCCGGCATGTCCAGTCCTTCGCGCAACAGGTTGATGCCGACCAGCACGTCGAACACGCCGAGGCGCAGGTCGCGGATGATCTCGACGCGCTCGACCGTCTCGATGTCGGCGTGCAGGTAGCGCACGCGCACGCCGTGCTCGCCGAGGTAGTCGGTGAGGTTCTCGGCCATGCGCTTGGTCAGCGTGGTGACCAGCACGCGGTCGCCCTGGGCGACCCGCAAGTGGATCTCGGAGAGCAGGTCGTCGACCTGGGTGCGCACCGGGCGCACCTCCACTTCCGGGTCGATCAGGCCGGTCGGACGCACCACCAGCTCGACCACGTTGCCGTGCACATGCTCTAGCTCGTACTTGCCCGGCGTCGCCGAGACGAAGATCGTGCGCGGCGCGCGGCGCTCCCACTCCTCGAAGCGCAGCGGGCGATTGTCCAGCGCGGAGGGCAGGCGGAAGCCGAACTCGACCAGGGTTTCCTTGCGCGAGCGGTCGCCTTTGTACATGCCGCCGAGCTGCGGGATGGTCACGTGCGATTCGTCGACCACCAGCAGCGCGTCGGCCGGCAGGTAGTCGAACAGGCACGGCGGCGGCTCGCCCGGCGCGCGTCCGGTGAGGTGGCGCGAGTAGTTCTCGATGCCCTGGCAGTAGCCGACCTCGGTCATCATCTCGAGATCGAACTGGGTGCGCTGCTGCAGGCGCTGCGCCTCGACCAGCTTGTTGTCGCGGTAGAGCTGCTCCAGCCGATCCTTCAGCTCGGCCTTGATCGTCTCCACCGCCTCCAGCACGGTGCGCCGCGTGGTCACGTAGTGCGAGCCGGGATAGATGGTGTAGCGCGACGCGCGGCGCAGGGTGTCGCCGGTGAGCGGGTCGAACACGGTCAGGTTCTCGATGTCGCCGTCGAACAGCTCGATGCGCAGCGCCTCGCTCTCGCTCTCCGCCGGGAACACGTCGATCACCTCGCCGCGCACGCGGTAGGTGGCGCGGCGCAGCTCCATCTCGTTGCGCGTGTACTGCAGCTCGGTCAGGCGGCGCAGCAGCTCGCGCTGGTCCAGGTGGTCGCCGCGCACCAGGTGCAGCACCATCTTGAAGTATTCGTTGGGATCGCCCAGGCCATAGATCGCCGACACGGTGGCGACGATCAGCGCGTCCTTGCGTTCGAGCAGCGCCTTGGTGGCCGACAGGCGCATCTGCTCGATGTGCTCGTTCACCGAGGCGTCCTTCTCGATGTAGGTGTCGGATGCCGGCACGTACGCTTCCGGCTGGTAGTAGTCGTAGTAGGAAACGAAGTACTCGACCGCGTTGTGCGGAAAGAACTCCTTGAACTCGCCGTAGAGCTGTGCCGCCAGCGTCTTGTTCGGCGCCAGCACCAGCGTCGGCTTCTGCGCCGCCTGCACCACGTTGGCGATGGTGAAGGTCTTGCCCGAGCCGGTGACGCCGAGCAGGGTCTGGTGGGCCAGGCCGGCCTCGAAGCCTTCGACCAGGCGCCGGATCGCCTCCGGCTGGTCGCCGGCGGGCCGGTACGGCGCGACGAGTTCGAAACGATCGGTCATGGGGCGGACGCAAAGCAGGGGAATCGATTATAGGCCGCCGCTCCTGACAGCCTCTGTCAGCATGCGCCTACGCGCGGCGGCGGCGCGCCCCGCTACGGCCGGGCGCGGCGGCCGCCTAGGCTGTTGCGGGTCAACCGGAAGGAGCCCGCCATGGATGGCACCCCGCTGCGCCAGTACGGCGTCACCCTGATCGAGATGCTGCTCGCCGTCGGCACCCTCGCGATCCTCGCCGGCGCCGCGGCGCCGGCGCTGGGCGGATTGATCGCGCGCAACGCGGCGGCGGTCGGCGACAACGCCGTGGTCGCGGCCCTGCAGCACGCGCGCGAACGCGCCGTGCGCGGCGGCGCGCACGTGATCGTCTGTCCCAGCCGCGACGGCAACGCCTGCGTGGAGGACACCCACTGGGAACACGGCTGGATGCTGGCCTGGGATCGCGATCGCGATGGCGAGCCGGACGCCGGTACGGCACCGATCGCGGTCGGCCAGGCGCTGCCGCGCGGCACCGTCGTGCTCGGCAGCATCGGCCGCAGCCGGCTGGTGTTCCGCGGCGACGGCAGCGCCGCCGGCAGCAACGTCAGCCTGACCGTCTGCCATCGCGGCGCGCCGGCGGGCTCCGCACGCAGCGTGGTCATGGCGAACTCCGGGCGCATCCGCCAGGGCCGGCCGACGCCGGATCGCCTGCGCGCCTGCATGCAGGGATAAGCGGCCGGCGCAAACGAAAGGCCGCTCACTGAACGTGGGCGCGGCTTCAGACGCGATGCGGGACAACGGGCCGGGGCCGGAGCCCCGCCCGCAATGGGCCCGGACTCGGGCCGGAGGCCCTGCCGCAAGCGCCGCGCTTCACGGCCGAAACCGCCTCTCGCGCTGGCGCAGGGCCAAAGAAAAAGGCCCGCATCGCTGCGAGCCTTCAAGCATTCGTGGCGCCCGAACTTGGACTCGAACCAAGGACCCCCAGATTAACAGTCTAGTGCTCTAACCAGCTGAGCTATTCGGGCGCGAGGGAACGGAAATGATCGCGACGGCAGGCCGGCTTGTCAAGCGCGCCCGGCCGTCGCGACGGCGTGCATGCGCGCCTCAGGCGGCGCAGGAGATGCGATAGCAGGGTGTGTAGACGCTGCCCGGCAGCTTCATGCGCTGCTGGCGCACGAAATCCTGCAGCAGCGCGTCCAGCGCGCGCATGATCTGCGGGTCGCCGTCGATCTCGAACGGCCCGCGCCGCTCGATCGCGCGCATGCCGTCTTCCTTGACGTTGCCGGCGACGATGCCGGAGAACGCCCGCCGCAGACCGGCGGCCAGCGCGTGGCGGGGCTGGTCGCGATTGATGTGCAGCTCGGCCATGGCCTCATGGGTGGGGCGGAACGGCAACTGGAAGTCGTACGGCACGTTCAGCGCCCAGTTGAAGAAGAACGCGTCCTTGGTGTCGAGACGGAAGTTGCGCACCTTGTCCACGCCCCTGACCATGGCGCGCGCCACCGCGATCGGGTCGTCGACAACGATGTGGTAGCGCTCGGCCACCGCATCGCCGAGGGCGAGGCGCAGGAAGCGATCGATCTGCTCGAAATACGCCGCCGCCACGCGCGGCCCGGTGAACACCAGCGGCACCGGCACCGCCGCGTTGTCGGGGTGCAGCAGGATGCCGAGCAGGTAGAGGATCTCCTCCGCCGTGCCGACGCCGCCCGGGAACACCACGATGCCGTGGCCGACACGCACGAACGCCTCCAGGCGCTTCTCGATGTCGGGCATGATCACCAGGTTGTTGACGATCGGGTTCGGCGACTCGGCGGCGATGATGCCGGGCTCGGTGATGCCGATGTAGCGGTTCTGCCGGCGGCGCTGCTTGGCGTGGGCGATCGTCGCGCCCTTCATCGGCCCCTTCATCGCGCCGGGGCCGCAGCCGGTGCAGATGTCCAGCCCGCGTAGGCCGAGCTGGTAGCCGACCAGCTTGGTGTAGTCGTATTCCTCGCGCGAGATCGAATGGCCGCCCCAGCACACCACCAGGTTCGGATCCTGGTGCGCGCGCAGCACGCGCGCGTTGCGCAGGATGTCGAACACGGCGTGGGTGATGCCCGAGGAGTCGTGCAGGTCGAACTGGCCGGAGCCGATCTGGGTGGACACGTAGACGATGTCGCGCACCACCGCGAACAGAAGCTCGTTGATGCCGCGGATGATCTGCCCGTCGACGAACGCCTGCGCCGGCGCGTTGGTGAGCTGCAGCCGGATGCCGCGGTCCTGCTGCAGCACCTGGATGTCGAAGTCGGGGTAGCGCTCCAGCAGCTCGCGCGCGTCGTCGCTGATGCTGCCCGAGGTCAGCACCGCCAGCGCGCAGCGGCGCAGCAGCGCCTGCAGCCCGGACTGGGTGGCGTCGCGCAGGCGCGCGACCTCGTTGCGCGAGAGCACGTCCAGCCCGTTGGCGGGCGAGATGTGCGCGCTGACCGTATCGGCGTCGCGGTTGCCGGGGCCCGATTGGGTGTCGTTCATGGCTTTGGCTTGATCAGGCATCGGTGCACGACCGGAACCCGCGTGCGGCGGAACGCGTCACGACACCATACCTCGCGCGACGGGTCAAGGCAGCAGCCAAGAAGAAAGGCCGGCATCCCGCGGACGCCGGCCCTCGATGCGCATCGAACCGATCAGAACGTGTAGCGCAGGGTCACCTGCACCGACCAGCGCGAAACCGCGTTGGTGTCGTCGCGGCTCAACTGCTCCGGCGCGTAGTTGCCGTTGACCGTCGGCAGGCTGTAGACGTACTTGCCGGTGGCCGGGTCGACGCCGGCGAACTGCGCCAGGTCGCGGCTGTAGCCGCCCTGGCTGGCGAAGACGGGCGCGTAGACATTGCCCCACTTCTTGTTGAGCATGTTGGTGAAGTTAAAGATGTCGAAGCGCACCTCGCCCTTGTTGCCCTTGAACAGCCCCGGCACCTCCTGGCGGAAGCTCAGGTCGAGCTGGTGCACCCACGGCGAGTTGGCGCCGTTGCGCTCGGCCGCCTGGCCCTGGTGATCCTTCAGGTAGCCCTGGCTCTGGATGTAGTCGTAGAACTGCTGAACCACTTTCGGGTCGGGGTTGTTGGCGAATTCCACCTCGCCCGGACGCGGGATGTAGACCAGATCGTTGTTGCTGATGCCGTCGCCGTTGGCGTCGTTGCCGAACACCCAGCTGTACGGCTGGCCGGAGTGCGAGTCGAGGAACGCCGACACGCTGGTCGCGTAGTCGCCGAAGAAGCGGTGCTGCCAGGTCAGCGAGGCGATGATGCGGTTGCGGATGTCGTAGTTGGAACGCGCCGCCTTCTCCTCGTTCGGGTTGTACGTCGCGCGCGAGGAGAAGTTGCTGGTCGCCTGGCTGGACGTGCCCGGGTTGACCTCGGTGGAACGGCCCCAGACGTAGGCGACGTTGCCGAACCAGGTGTCGGAGAACGGCTTCTGCACCTGCAGGGTGATGTAGTCGGACTTGCCGAGGTCGGTGTTGGTCAGGTAGGTCACGGTGCTGAACGCCGGATCGGCATTCACGCGCTGGCTGGCCTTCGGCTTGGACGGATTGGCGAAGTTGGCCGGGGCGGTGCTGCTCCAGTAGTTGTCGCGGCCGTCCGGCAGCGTGCCGTTCGGCGCACCGAGGTTGAGGTACTGGTAGTAGACGCCGTCCTGCACGTCGAGATGCGCCCAGTCGGCCGAGAACACCGTGCCGAACCACGGCAGCTCGCGGTCGAAGCCCAGGCTGAACTTCAGCACCGTCGGCAGCTTGAAGTTGGGGTCGACGATGTCGACCGCCTGCTGGCCGCCCGGCGCCGAGCACGGCGGCGGCGTCTGCGAGAAGGCGTCCGGATTGAACGCGCCGCAGCCGCTGGCGTCGAAGTAGGTGTTGAGGGTCAGGCCGTTGTTGGTGTACGGGTTCGACAGCCACACGCCCGGGGTCACGCCTTCCGACAGGCCGATGCCGCCGCGCAACTGGGTCATGCGCTCGGTATCGAACGCCCAGTTCCACGACATGCGCGGCTCCAGCACGCCGTTGCCGTCGATGGTGCTGTTGTTGGCGACGCCGTAGGCCTGCGCCACGGAGGGATTGGCCAGCGGCGCCTTGTTCACCACCGGCAGGTCGTAGCGCAGGCCGTACTGCAGCGACAGGTTGCCGATCTGCCAGGTGTCCTGCGCGAAGAAGCCCCACTGCTGCAGCGTCCAGTCGGCGGCGATGCAGTTGATGTCGCTGGTGCTGCCGCAGAAGGCGGGGTTCGGCTGGTACAGGTTGAACGACGAATAGTCGCCGCTCTGGAAGTCGGCGATGCTGCCGAAGTT
Source organism: Mizugakiibacter sp. (assembly GCF_039680435.1). Lineage (NCBI taxonomy): Bacteria > Pseudomonadati > Pseudomonadota > Gammaproteobacteria > Lysobacterales > Rhodanobacteraceae > Mizugakiibacter > Mizugakiibacter sp. The sequence goes on from NZ_JBDKSX010000031.1 coordinate 10,254, forward strand.
GTACGCGCCGAACTCGGTGCGGCCGAACAGGTTGTAGAACTTGTCCTTCTGGTAGTCGAAGCCGGCCTTGACGGTGTGGTCGTTGAGGAACCAGGTGCCGGCGAAGAACGCGGTGGTCGTGTCGACCTTCAGGATGTTGTAGTGGCGGAACTGCTCTTCGCCGAGGTTGACGCGGGCGCCGGCCGCGGTGTTGATGGTGATCTGCGGCTGCTTGGCCAGCACTGTCGGCGTGGCGAAGTAGCTGCCGTAGGACACCGAGGCCTCGGTGGAGAAGCTGTCGGTCCAGTCGTCGTAGCTGTTCAGCACCGTGCTCTTGAGGTCGCGGAACTGGTTGTACCAGTAGCTCGACAGGTTGAGCGTGGTGTCGCTGTTGGCCTGGATGATCGGCTGCGTGCTCTTCGAGCGGTTCCAGCGCAGGCTCATGCGATGGCCGTCGGCGACGTTCCAGTCGAGCTTGGCCAGGTACTTCTTCTCGTCCTGGTTCACCGAGGAGGCGCTGAGGTCGCCCGGCGTCAGGCCGTAGCCGTTGGCGATGCCGATGATCTGGTCGAGCTCGGCCTGCGTCAGGCGGCCGGACGCCAGCGGGCCCCGGGTCGGGCCGGGGGCGATCTGCTCGGACTCCTCGTAGTTGACGAAGAAGAACAGCTTGTCCTTGACGATCGGGCCGCCGAGGGTGAAGCCCTTGGTGTCCTGCTTCTGGTAGCCGCTGAACTTGTTGCCGGCCTGGTCCTTGCCAATCATGTCGTTGGCGTTCTTGTACACGTAGTACACGGACCCGTGGAAATCGTTGGTGCCGCTCTTGGTGACGATGTTGACGTTGGCGCCGACCGCGCGCTTGGCGGTCACGTCGTAGTTGGCGGTCGAGATGTTGTACTCGTCGATCGCGTCCAGCGAGATCGGCTGGTTCAGCGACGGCAGGCCGTTGGCCTCGAGGCCGAACGAGTCGTTGGTCGGCACCGCGTCGATGGTGATGTTGTTGTAGCGGCTGTTCTGGCCCAGCGCGGAGAATTCGCCGCGGCTCTTGTTGGTGACGGTGATGTTCGGATCCATGCGCGCGATGTCCTGAATCGAACGCCCCGGATTCGGCAGCACCTTCAGCTCGCGCTGCGAGATGTTCGTGCTGAGCCCTTTGTTGTCGGGCTGGAACACCTGCGCCAGCGCGGTGCCGCGGACCTGCACGCCCTGCAGCTCCTGCGCGGCGACGCCGAGGCTCAGGTTGATGCTGGTGTCTTCGGCGAGCTTCAGGTAGACGTTGTCCCGCTCGTTCTTCTCCATGCCCGACTTGGTCACGGTCACGTCGAACGGGCCGCCGACGCGCAGGCCGGGCGCGTTGTAGCGTCCTTCGGCATCGGTGGTGACGATCTTCGTGGTACCCGACGGCACGTGCACGATCTGCACGGTGGCGCCGGCGACCGGCTTGCCGCCGGCGTCGACCACGCGACCGCTCATCGACGCGGCCGTGTTCTGCGCCAGCGCGGAGGACATCGCCAGCAGCGAGGCGATGGCAAACGGCAGCAACCTGACCTGGATACGCTTGTTCATCTGATTTGTCCTTGTTCCGAATTCGTCGGGTTCGCGGCAGACAGCGCGGTGCGCAACCTCGGCCCCAGCCACCGGCGCGCGGGCGTCGGGCTGTCTGCGTCAAACTTCTGCAAGACGTCGCGACCCGCAGGCCTGCCCCTGCCGATCGTTAACAAATAGTTTACCAGCACTTCACGGTGCGCCTGCAGCCGCCCGTCGGAGGCGGCATAACGACATCACGCGCCCATCCGACCGCTTCCGGGCCACGCGGACGCAGCCGCATCCGTTTGCAAAAACCTTCATTTCCGCCCAACGCCGGCCAATTTGCAGTCTTCTTGCGGCAAAGGCGACATCGCCCCCAACGGACACCCGACCGGGCGCGGCGGGTATCCGGGCCGGCACGGCGGACCCTCCGCGGCGCGCGGCCATACTCCCGGATTCGTGTTACAGCCGATGTACCCGCTCGCCGGTCAGACGCCGGCCCCCTTGAGGTAGGCGGCCACGCCGCCGAGGAACATCTGCACCGACAGCGCCACCAGCAGCATGCCCATCAGCCGCTCCAGCGCGGTCAGCACGCTCTCGCCCAGCCAGCGGAACAGGTAGGTCGACGACAGCAGGATCGCCGCGGTCGCCAGCCAGGCGATGAACAGGGCGATGCCCCACTCCACCGTGCGCCCCGGCTGGGCGTTGGTCAGCAGCAGCAGCGCCGCCATCGCCGAGGGGCCGGCCACGCCGGGGATCGCCATCGGCACGATGAACGGCTCGCCCTCGCCGATCGCGCCGAAGATGCCGCCTTCCTTCGGCGGGAACACCATCTTGATGCTGATGAGGAACAGCACGATGCCGCCGGCGATGCTGACCGACTCCTGCTTCAGCTGCAGCAGCCGCAGCATGAACTGGCCGCCGATCAGGAACGCGAACAGCACGCCGAGCGCGATCAGCAGCTCGCGCGCCAGCACGTAGCGGCGGCGCTGCGGCCGCACGTTCTTCAGCAGGCTGAGGAACAACGGAATGTTGCCCAGCGGGTCCAGGATCAGGAACAGCAGGATCCCCGCGGACAGCGTCGTCATCTGCGTTTCCATCGCCCCCCCCTGGACCGACGATCGCGCGCTCAGGCGCCGCGCAGGTCGAGCACGTGGCCGCGCGCGGCGGCGCCGTCGCGCGACAGCAGGTAGACCACCGCCGGCGCGACCGCGTCGGGCTGCGGATGCCGCTGCGTGTCCTCGCCGAAGTACGCCATGCGCCGCAGCGTCGTGCGCATCGGCGCCGGCAGCAGCGCGTGCACGCGCAACGGGCTGCTGTCGGTTTCCTCGTGCAGGATCGCGGCGAGGCGCTCCAGGCCGGCCTTGGCGACGCCGTAGGCGCCCCAGTGCGCGCGCGCCAGCCGCTGCGGATCGTCGAGCACGAACACCACCGCGCTGTCGGCGCGCGCCTTCAGCAGCGGCATGCAGGCCTGGGTCAGCAGGAACGGCGCGGTCAGGTTGACCTGCAGGCCGCGCAGCCAGTCCTCCGGCTTGTGCAGCTCCAGCGGCGTCAGCGCGTTGAAATGCGCGGCGGCGTGCACGATCGCGTCGACGCCGCCCAGCTCGCGTTCGAGCACGTCGGCGAGCGTGTCGTAGTCGCGCGGCGTGGCGCCTTCGAGGTTGACCGGGTAGATCGCCGGCTCCGGCGCGCCGCTGGCGACGATCGCGTCATACACCTTTTCCAGCGCCGGCACGCGCCGACCGAGCAGGACCACCGTCGCACCGGCCGCCGCGCAGGCGCGCGCGGCGGCCTCGCCGAGGCCGCCGGTGGCGCCGCTGACCAGCACGACGCGCTTGTCCAGCGCGCCGGGCGCGGGCGTCCAGCCGGCCGGCAGGTACGCGGTCGGCAGGCTCATTCGGACCTGTCCCTGGCGACGTCGCGCACCATGCGCTCCAGCTCGCCCGACGCCTGCAATTCCAGCGTGATGTCGCAGCCGCCGATCAGCTCGCCGTGGATGAACAGTTGCGGAAAGGTCGGCCAGTTCGAGTAGCGCGGCAGGTTGGCGCGGATCTCGGGATCCTCGAGCACGTTGACCGCGTGGAACTCGGCGCCGGCTTCCTTGAGCGCCTGCACCGTGCGGCTGGAGAAGCCGCACATCGGGAACTGCGGCGTGCCCTTCATGAACAGCACGATCGGGTGCGCCGCCAGCGTGGTCTTGATCTGCTCGATAACGTCCATGGCTTCGACGAACTACAATGCGGAATCGGCGCGGTGCGCCGGACGGCGCGGATTGTAGCAGCCGCCCCGCGCCGCCAGGCCGCGTCCCGCGCGGCCCCGCCCGCTTCCGGCCGACACGTAGCCGTTCCCTGCCAACGCTAAGGAGACCTTCATGGCGATCGAACTTCCCCCGCTGCCCTACGCGCGCGACGCGCTCGCGCCGCACATCTCGGCCGAAACCCTGGACTTCCACTACGGCAAGCACCATCAGGGCTACGTCACCAACCTCAACAACATGATCAAGGGCACCGAATTCGAGAACGCCGCGCTCGAGCAGATCGTCAGGAAATCCAGCGGCGGCATGTTCAACAATGCCGCGCAGATCTGGAACCACACGTTCTACTGGAACTCGCTCTCGCCCAAGGGCGGCGGCGAGCCGTCCGGCAAGCTGGCCGACGCGATCGTCAAGGCGTTCGGCTCGGTGGCGAAGTTCAAGGAGGAGTTCGGCAAGATCGCGGTCGGCACGTTCGGCTCCGGCTGGGCTTGGCTGGTGCAGCGCCCGGACGGCTCGCTCGGCCTGGTCAGCACCTCCAACGCCGGCACGCCGATCACCGGCAGCGACCGCCCGCTGCTGACCTGCGACGTGTGGGAACACGCCTACTACATCGACTACCGCAACGCGCGCGCGAAGTACGTCGAGGCGTACTGGAACCTGGTCAACTGGGAATTCGCCGCCGGCCAGATGGCGTAAGCGATCCGCCGTTGCGTTCGCGCCATGCGAAAGGCCGCCGCGAGGCGGCCTTTCGTTTTGGTTCGACGCGCGGCGCGCCCACCGAAACCACGGCGCACCGTCCGCCGACGAGGCCCTTCAGCCGCAGCGGAACACGGAAGGCCAACGCGCAGGAACCTGCATGCAGGCGACCGCTCGCCGCAGCGAGCGCAACGAGGCGACTCGCGTGAGCGTACGCGCAGGCGCCTTACGGCGCCGCCACCCTCGCCCCGGCCCTCTCCCGCCAAGGGCGGGAGGGGGGACAAGCAATGGATCCGCGAGGCCCGGGATTCCGCCGGAAGCCGGGATCTCCGCTAAGCGAGCGCCGCCAGCGCCGGCGCCGCCTGCGCCTCGCGGCCCAGCGCGCGCGCCACGCGTTCGACGCGCTCGCGCAGCGTGGCCGCATCGGGTGCGCACAGCGTGGCGTGGCCGACCTTGCGGCCGGGGCGCGGCAGCTTGCCGTAGTCGTGCCAGTGCGCGTCGACCCCGCCGAGCACGGCGGCCGCGTCCGGCAGGTCGCCGATCCAGTTGAACATCAGGCTGACGCCGCGCGCGCCGGTGTCGCCCAGCGGCAGGCCGAGCACGGCGCGCACGTGGTTCTCGAACTGGCTGGTGTGCGCGCCCTCGATGGTCCAGTGCCCGGAGTTGTGCACGCGCGGCGCCATCTCGTTGCCGAGCAGGCGGCCCTGGTGCACGAATAGCTCCAGCGCGAACACGCCGACGTAGCCGAGCCGCTCGGCCAGCGCGCGGGCGTGGCCGACCGCGGCCTCCCGCAGCGACGCGGCGCCCGGCGCCGGCGCCAGGCTCACCGACAGGATGCCGTCGGTGTGCCAGTTCTGGGTCAGCGGCCAGGCGCGGAAGTCGCCGTCGCGGCCGCGCACCGCCACCACCGAAACCTCGCGCTCGAACGGCACGAAGGCCTCCAGGATCAGCCCGTGCGCCTGCGCGCCGAGCGCGTCCCAGGCGGGGCCGACGTCGGCCGGCGTCCTCAGCCGGAACTGGCCCTTGCCGTCGTAGCCGAGGCGGCGCGTCTTCAGGATCGCCGGCAGGCCGACCTCGGCGACCGCGCGCTCGAGGTCGGCGCGGCTGTCCACGGCGACGAAGGCCGGCGTCGCCAGGCCGATTTCGCCGAACAGGGTCTTCTCGGCAAGACGGTCCTGCGCCACCGCCAGCGCGCGCGGCGCCGGGAACACGCGGGTGCGTTCGACCAGCCAGCGCGCGGTTTCCGCCGGCACGTTCTCGAAGTCGAAGGTGGCGACGTCGACGCGGCGGGCGAAGTCCTCCAGCGTCGCGAAATCGCGCCAGTCGGCGCGCAGCAGCGGCGCGACCTGCGACGCGCAGGCGTCCTCGACGCTGTCCACCACCAGGAAGCGCACGCCCAGCGGCGCGCCCGCCAGCGCCAGCATGCGCGCCAACTGCCCGCCTCCGAGCACCCCGAGGGTCGGCTGGATGCGGCTCACGGCTGACGCGGGTCCGGGCGGTCCAGCACCTCGCGGGTCTGCCCGGCGCGGAACGCCTCCAGCGCCGCGGCCACGACCGGATCGCGCAGGGCGACGATGGCCGCGGCCAGCAGCGCGGCGTTGACCGCGCCGGCGCGCCCGATCGCCAGCGTGCCGACCGGTACGCCGGCCGGCATCTGCGCGATGGACAGCAGCGAGTCCATGCCGTTCAGCGCCTTCGACTGCACCGGCACGCCCAGCACCGGCAGGCGCGTCTTCGCCGCCAGCATGCCGGGCAGGTGCGCGGCGCCGCCGGCGCCGGCGATGATCACCTCGAGCCCGCGGCCGAGCGCTTCCTCGGCGTAGCGGTACAGCAGGTCGGGCGTGCGGTGCGCGGAAACCACGCGCACCTCGTGGGCGACGCCGAGCCGCTGCAGCGTGAGCGCGGCGTGTTCCATCGTCTCCCAGTCGGAGCGCGACCCCATCACCACTCCGACGCGAAGCGCCGCCTGCGTTGCGTTCATGGCCGACTCGCCCAAAAAACGCTATTTTACGGGCTTGACGGCGCGCGGGAAGGCCCGCGCAGGAAATCCCCATGGACAAGCACCTGCTGGACATCCTCTGCTGCCCGGTGTCGAAGGCGCCGGTGCGGCCGCTCAACCGCGCCGAACTGGACGCGCTGAACCGCGCGATCGACGCCGGCGGGGTCGATACCGTCGCCGGCGCGCGCGTACCCGCGCCGCTGCGCGCCGGGCTGATCACCACCGACGGCAAGGTGATCTACCGCGTCGAGGACGACATCCCGGTGATGCTGCCCGAGGAAGGCATCGGCACCACCCAGCTCAGCGGTTTTCCGCACTGACCCGCCCGCGTGACCACGGTCACAATCCGTTACAATGACGCCGTCGTACGTTTGAGGCGTCGACAACCCTTCCGGGTTGTCCCGGCTTTCCGATGAACAACGCCCACGACCCCTCCAGCGGCAGCAACATCGTCGACCTGAGCCAGCGCCAGGATCCGCGCAACGAGCGGCTCGGCGACCTGCTGGCCAGCGTGCGCGGCATCTCGCTCAAGCGCCTGCAGGCGCTGGTCGGCGCGCTGTTCGACAACGTCGACGACGCGCTGTTCGACCTCGCCGAGAAGGCCGAGAACAACGCTGCGCAGACGCAGTATTTCGACGGCATGCGCGAGGTGCGCAAGAAGCGGCCGCTGGTCGAGCGCCTGTTCGTCGAGCAGGTCACCCGCAGCGTCGGCGATTTCGCCATCGGGCGTGCGCGCGGCGCGCGCGCGGAAACCGCCGGCAGCAGCACCGCCGCCTCCGCCGAACTGAGCCTGGTCGACGACAGCGAGCTGGAGGAATCGCTGGCGGTCACCAGCATGATCAGCAAGGCGGAGGGCCGCCTCGCGCGCGCCCTGTTCGCGGTCAACCAGCGCCTGTCGGTGATCAGCGGCGGCAGCAAGGTCGAGGACGCGACCAACCCGATCGGCCCCGCCGCGCTGTGCCAGGCGCTGCGCGCGGCGCTGCGCGAACTGGCCGTCGAGGTACGCGTCAAGCTGATCGTGTACAAGCTGTTCGACCGCTACGTGATGGGCGGCCTGGACGCGCTCTACGACGAGGTCAACGCCGAACTGGTGCGCAGCGGCGTGCTGCCGCAACTGCGCCACGGCACGACGCAGCGCGCGGCGACACCGGCCGGCGCCGGCCATGCCGCGGGAGCGGACGCCTACCTGCAGGACGCCGCGGAGCTGCAGGCCGAGCTGTTCCAGACCGTCACCGCCCTGCTCGCCTCGCGACGCGTGCACGCCGGCGACGGCGTGGCGACGGCCGGCTATGCCGGCGCAGCCTCGCTGAGCCCGGCCGAGCTGCTGGGCGCGCTGACCCTGCTGCAATCGCAGACCGCGACCCTGCCGCTGCCGGCAGCGCTGCCGGGCGACATCGGCCAGGCCGAACTGTCCGCCGTGCAGCACCTGAAGGACCAGTTGATGGCCCAGGTCGCGCGCCTGTCGGGCGAGGCCAAGGCACGCGTATCCGGCGCCGACGAGGACACCATCGACCTGGTCGGCATGCTGTTCGAGTACATCCTGCAGGATCGCAATCTGCCCGCGCAGATGCAGGTGATGCTGGCGCGCCTGCAGATTCCCTACCTCAAGGTCGCGATCCTCGACCGCAAGCTGTTCGCGCACAAGACCCATCCGGCGCGGCGGCTGCTGGACGCGCTCGCCGAGGCCGCCAAGGGCTGGTCGGAGGAATCCGACCGCGATCGCCGCCTGTTCGACAAGGTCAAGACCACCGTCGAGGCGCTGCTGCGCGACTTCGACGACGACCTCGACATCTTCCCGCGCCTGCTCGCCGACTTCCAGACCTTCAACGACTCGCACCGGCGTCGCGCCGAACTCGCCGAGCAGCGCGCCGCCGAGGCCACGCGCGGGCGCGAGAAGCTGCAGGAGGCGCGCCGCCGCGCCGCGCGCGAAATCCTTTCGCGCATCGAGGGCCGCGACCTGCCGGCGCTGATCCACGGCGTGCTGACCCGGCCGTGGGCCAACTACCTGGTGCTGACCCTGCTGCGCCAGGGCGATGGCTCGCAGGAATTCCGCAGCGCGCTGCAGTTCGTCGATGCCTTCGTGACGAGCGCGCAGCCGGCGGCGAACGATGCCGCACGCGAGAACCTGCGCAGCCTGCTGCCGCAGATCGAGAAGGCATTGCGCCACGGCCTCGCCACCGTCGCCTTCCACGAGAACGACGTCAAGCGCCTGATGACCGAACTGAGCGCGTTCTACCGCCGCCAGCTCGGCATCGCCGGCGACGCGCCGACGGCGGCGGGCGACGCCGCCACGGCCGACACCGCCGACGCACAGACGCGGCCGGTGCCGATCCCGGACAGCGTGGAAGCCATCACCGCGATCGAAGAGGAATCCGCCGATCTCCCCGAGCCGCGCGGCGACGCGCCCTACCTGCAGCTCGCCCGCGAACTCAAGGTCGGCACCTGGATGGAGCTGGCCGACGAGCACGGCGTGCGCGAGCGCGCCAAGCTGTCCTGGATCAGCCCGATCAGCGGCCGCTACCTGTTCGTCAACCGCCGCGGCCTGAAGGTCGCGGACCGGACCGCGCAGCAGCTCGCCGCCGAACTCGAGGCCGGCACCGCGGTCGTGCTGGAGGAAGTGCCGCTGTTCGACCGCGCGCTGGACGCGATCGTCGAGCGCCTGCGCCAGGCCCAGGCCCAGGCCCAGGCCGAGCGCCAGGTGCCGCCCGAGCTATGAGCGTGCCGCCGGCGCCGCCCGCGGCCGCCATCATCCGGGAAGACGTCCGCCGCGCGCTGGCCGAGGATTTCGGCGACGGCGACGCCACCGCCGACCTGCTGCCCGCCGACGCGCGCGCCACGGCGCGCATCGTCTGCCGCGAGGACGCGGTGATCGCCGGCATCCCCTGGGCCGAGGCGTGCTTCCGCGCGCTGGACGCGAGCGTGCGCATCGACTGGCGTTGCGCGGACGGCGAGCGCGTCGGCGCCGACGCCACGCTGTGCGAACTCGCCGGCCGCGCGCGCACGCTGGTCGGCGGCGAACGCTGCGCGCTGAATTTCCTGCAGACGCTCTCGGCCACCGCCACCGTCACCGCACGCTACGTCGCCGCGGTGGCCGGCACCCGCGCCACCATCCTCGACACCCGCAAGACCCTGCCCGGCCTGCGCCTGGCGCAGAAATACGCGGTGCGCTGCGGCGGCGGCAGCAACCACCGCATCGGCCTGTTCGACGCGATCCTGATCAAGGAAAACCACATCGCCGCGGCCGGCGGACTCGACGCCGCGGTGCGCGCCGCACGCGCGGCGCACCCGCGCCTGTTGCTCGAAGTCGAGGTGGAATCGCTGCAGGAGCTGGACGAGGCGCTGGCCGCCGGCGTCGACCGCGTCATGCTCGACGACTTCACGCCGGAGATGCTGCGCGCCGCCGTCGGCCGCGCCGGCGGGCGCGTGCCGCTGGAAGTGTCCGGCGGCGTCGACCTCGAACGCGTGCGCGCGATCGCCGAGTGCGGGGTCGACTTCATCTCGATCGGCGCGCTGACCAAGCACGTGCACGCGATCGACCTGTCGATGCGGATCGGCGCGCTCGCGCCGGCCTGACGCGCGGCGTTCAGAGCCAGCCCAGCGCGCGCGCCGCGAACAGCAGCAGCAGGGCTGCCGCCAGCAGCGCGACCAGCCCGCGCAGCCAGCCCAGCCCGCGCGACGCCGCCGGCGCTGCCGTCGCGGCCGCCTGCGGCTTCGGCGACGCTTCGTGTCCGGGCGCCAGCAGCATGAATCGCACCGCGTCCAGCGCCAGCTCGTCGCCCGGCCGCAGCGTGGCCTGGGTGACGCGCTGGCCGTTGACGAAGGTGCCGTTGGCGGAGCCCAGGTCCTCCACGGTCACGGTGTCGCTGCCGGCGCGCAGGCGCGCATGATGGCGCGAGATCTCCTCGGCCGGGATGCAGATGTCGCAGTCGCTCTGGCGGCCGATGGTCGCGCTGGCGCCCACCGCGAAGCTGCGCCCGAAGGTCGGCCCGGAGACGCCGCGCAGGACAAATCGCGGCAGCGCCGTGCGCACGCGCGTGCGGCCGTCGTCCGCCGCCGGCGCCGCATGCGCCGATGCCGGTGCGGCGACGGGCGTCGGCGCCGCCGCGCTGCGCTCGTCGCCCATCACCTGACAGCCCACGCGGGCGAACAGCAGCAGGTCGCCCGGCTTCAGCGGCGCCTCGCCGTCGAGCTGCCAGCCGTTCAGCACGGTGACCGCCGACGGTTCGCGGACGCGCACCGTCGCCTGGCCGCCGCGCAGCTCGATCTCGCAGTGGTGCAGGCCGATGCCGGCCGCCGCCAACACCAGTTGGCAGTCGGATGCCGTGCCGACCACGCTCACGCCTTCGCCGAGCCGGAATGGCGGATGTTCGCCGTTGGGAAAGACCAGCCTCATGCCTATGCCCCCTTGCATGGCCACCGCGGCCGCGGTCGCGACCATGGTAATCAAACCCGACGCGGCTGCGGCGTACCGACCGCCGTTTTGCGACTGTCCTCACGCTCGCCCGCGCGGCTTGCCGGGGCGCCGCCGCGTCGCACACACTTGCGCCGTCGCCGCGGAGTCAGCGCATGCCGGAATCCCTGATCGCCCTCGTCGCGCTGTGCCTGCTCGGCGCGCTGGCCCTGGCCTGGCGCGAACAGCTCGCCGCGCGCGAACAGGCCATCGCCTGCGCGCGCCGGCTGTGCGCCGAGGCGGGGCTGCAACTGCTGGACCAGAGCGTCGCCCTGGGCCGCCTGCGCCTGGTGCGCGACAGCGGTGGCCCGGTGCTGGAGCGCCACTACAGTTTCGAGGTGAGCCTGGACGGCAAGGATCGCCATCGTGCGGGCGTGCGCCTGCGCGGCGGCCGGCTGGCCGGGTTCAGCCTGCCGGTCGCGGCCGGCGTCACTTGATGACGCGCAGCTTCGGCGCGCCCTTCGGCGGCGGCGCCGGGGGCTCCGGTCCGGAGTCCGGCGGCGCGCCCGCGTCGGTTTCGTCGGCCGGGAACATCATGCCCTGGCCGTTTTCCTGCGCATACACGGCGACCACCGCGCTGACCGGGAAGCTGACCGTGCGGCTGACTCCGGAAAACCGCGCCAGGAAGCTGACCCGATCCTTGCCGAGATCGAGCTGGCTGACCGCCCGCGGCGCCAGGTTGAGCACGACCTTGCCGTCCTTGATCGACTGCGTCGGCGCCTCGGTGCCCGGGCGCGTCGCGTCGACCAGCACGTAGGGCGTCAATCCGTTGTCGCAGATCCACTCGTAGATCGCCCGCAGCAGGTACGGGCGATTCGAGGTCATGCGCGGTTCGTTCACGGCAAGCTCACTCGCGCAGTGCCTTCTCTTCGGAGGTCAGGCTGCGCGCGAATCCGGGGTTGCGGAAGATGCGTTCGCCGTAATCGAGGATCGGCTTGCCCTCGCGCGGCAGCTCGACGCCGAGCGTGGGCAGGCGCCAGACCAGCGGCGCGATCAGGCAGTCGGCGAGGCTCATCTCGGGATTGAGGAAGAACTTGGACGCCTTGAACAGCGGCACCGAGGCCAGCAGCGCCTCGCGCAGGCGCTTGCGTGCGGTGTCGGCCGGACGCCCGCCGGCGCGGATGGTGTCCAGCAGCGGCAGCCATTCCTGCTCGATGCGCACCATCGCCAGCCGCAGCCGCGCGCGCGACAGCGGATCGACCGGCATCAGCGGCGGATGCGGGTAGCGCTCGTCGAGGTATTCGCAGATCACCGCGGTGTCGTACAGCACCAGATCGCGGTCGACCAGGGTCGGCAGCGTGCCGGCGGCGTTGAGGTCGACGAGGTCCTCGGGCGGTTTGCCCTCGTCCACCGCCACGCGCTCGTAGCTCACGCCCTTGGCGGCAAGCACCAGCCGGACGCGGTGGCACTGCACGCTGTCGCGCGCGGTGAACAGGGTCAGAATGGTCCGCACACGCGGGCTCTGCGCCATGACGACTTCCCCCCGAGTTGTCAGCCGCGCACAGGATAGCGCGGCGGCGCAGCTCGCCGCCGCGCCGCTGCGGTCAGTGCACGTCCTTCCAGTATTCGCGCTTGAGCAGCCACGCAATGAAGGTAAAGGCGGCCAGGTAGAGCAGCACCCAGACGCCGATGCGATGGCGCTGCAGGGCGGCCGGCTCGGCGACGTACTGCAGGAACGCGGTCAGGTCGCGCGCAGCCTGGTCGAACTGCGCCGGCGCCAGGCGCCCGGGCTGGGCCAGTTCGAGCTTCTCGATGGCCGCTTCCGCGCCGGCCCCGGCCGGCGCGTACACGGCGTGCTGCACGCCCTGCAGCTCCCACAGCGGGTTCGGCATCGACGCGTTGGGGAACACCGTGTTGTTCCAGCCGACCGGCCGCGACGGGTCGAGGTAGAACGAGCGCAGGTAGTTGTAGACCCAGTCGGCGCCCTTGGCGCGCACCTCCAGCGACAGGTCGGGCGGTGCCTTGCCGAACCACGCCTGCGCGTCCTTGCCGGGCATCGACGCGACCACCGGGTCGCCGAACTTGGCGCCGGTGAAGTTGAGGTTCTGCATCACTTCCTGTTCGCTCAGGCCGAGATCCTCGGCGGTGCGCGAATAGCGCTGGTAGCGCAGCGAGTGGCAGCCCACGCAGTAGTTGAAGAACAGGCGCGCGCCGCGCTGCAGCGAGGCGGTGTCCTTGACGTTGGTGTTGGCCGCAGGCAGCTCGGCGCCGCCTTCGGAGGCGAGTGCGGCGCCGCCGCCGGCAACCAGGCCCAGCGCCAGCACGATCGAAGAAAGAGCCCGCTTAGTCATGCGTCGTCACCCGTTCCGGAACCGGCTTGGTCTTTTCCAGGCCGAAGTGCGTATAGGCCCACAGGAAGAGGAAGAAACCGAAGTACAGCAGGGTCAGCGTGCGGCCGAACGCGTTCTCGATCAGGGTAACGTCCGCGGCCGCGCCGAACAGCTCGGGAATCCACTCGCCGGTCTTGCCGGCGCCGATCGCGCCGAGCAGCACGAACACCAGCGCGAACATCGCGATCGCCAGCTTGTAGCCGAGGCCGCGGTAGCGGATCGACTTGACCTTGCCGCGATCCAGCCACGGCACCAGGAACAGCAGCACGATTGCCGAGAACATCGCGATCACGCCGCCGAGCTTGGACGGAATCACGCGCAGGATCGCGTAGAACGGCGTGAAGTACCACACCGGCTTGATGTGCGTCGGCGTGACCAGGTTGTCGGCCGGGATGAAGTTGTCGTGCTCGAGGAACCAGCCGCCGACGGTCGGCTCGAAGAAGATGATGAAGGCGGCGATCAGCAGGAACATGCCGACGCCGAACAGATCCTTCACCGTGTAGTACGGGTGGAACGGGATGCCGTCCAGCGGCCTGCCGTTCGGGCCCTTCTTCTCCTTGATCTCGACGCCGTCCGGGTTGTTCGAGCCGACTTCGTGCAGCGCGGCGAGGTGCAGCACCACCAGCAGCAGCAGCACCAGCGGCAGCGCGATCACGTGCAGCGCGAAGAAGCGGTTGAGGGTGGCGTCGGCGGGGTTGTAGTCGCCCATGATCCACTGCACCAGCGTGTCGCCGACCACCGGCACCGCGCCGAACAGCGAGATGATCACCTTCGCGCCCCAGAACGACATGTTGCCCCACGGCAGCACGTAGCCCATGAACGCCTCGGCCATCAGCGCGAGGAAGATGAACATGCCGAGCAGCCAGACCAGCTCGCGCGGCTTCTTGTAGGAGCCGTAGATCAGGCCGCGGAACATGTGCAGGTAGATGACGACGAAGAACAGCGAGGCGCCGGTGGAGTGCATGTAGCGGATCAGCCAGCCCCACTCCACGTCGCGCATGATGTACTCGACGGACGCGAAGGCCAGCGCCGCGTCCGGCTTGTAGCTCATCGTCAGGAAGATGCCGGTGACGATCTGGTTCACCAGCACCAGCATCGCCAGCGAGCCGAAGTAGTACATCACGTTGAAGTTCTTCGGCGCGTAGTACTCGCTGGTGTGCGAGGCGGTGAAGGACAGGATCGGCAGGCGCTCCTCGATCCATGCCAACACGCGGTTGCGCGGTTTGACGGTCACGTGCGCGGTCGCCATCACGCTGCTCCCTTGGCCGGGTCGACGCCGATCTGGATCTGGGTGTCGGTCACGAAGTGGTACGGCGGCACGCGCAGGTTGGCCGGCGCAGGCACGCCGTCGTAGACGCGGCCGGCCATGTCGTAGCGCGACTTGTGGCAGGGACAGTAGAAGCCGCCCTTCCAGGCCGGATCGAACGGCTCGGCCTTGAGTTCGGGATAGTAGTCGGGCACGCAGCCGAGGTGCGTGCACAGGCCCACCAGCACCAGCCACTCGGGCTTGATCGAACGGTGTTCGTTCTTCGCGTAGTCGGGCTGCTGGTCGGCGTTGTCGCTCTTCGGATCCTTCAGGCGCGCGTCCTGGCTGGCCAGCGCGTCGAGCTGCTCCTTGCTGCGGTTGACCACCCACACCGGCTGGCCGCGCCACTCGAACGTGACCATCTGGCCGGACTCGACCTTGCCGATATCGGCCATTACCGGGGCGCCGGCGGATTTCGCGCGCGCGCTCGGTTCCCACGATTTGATGAACGGCACGGCCGCTGCCACGACCCCCACGCCGCCGACCACGGCGGTGGTGGCGGTGAGGAAGCGACGGCGGCCCTGATTGACCCCTTCGTTCGCCATCAGGCTCTCCGGAACGCTGAATTCCAACGGAATACGGTTAGGGCGGACCCCAAAAATCGTGTTAGTTTAACGACTGCCCCAGCCGCGCACAATCAAGCGCGCGGCGCGACCGCAGCCTCCGATGACCCGTATCGCACGCGCGCTGAGCTTCGTGATCCGCTTCGCGATCGTCGGCCTCGCCGTCGCGTTCGTGATCACGCTCGCGTGGCCGCAGGCCGGCGCGGCGCTGCGCGCGCGCCTCGGCCTGGCCGCCGCGGCCGCGCCCGGCCTGCCCGCGGCGGCCGCCACGCCCGGCAGCGGGCCGGCTTCCTATGCCGATGCGGTCGCCCGCGCGGCGCCGGCGGTGGTCAACATCTACGCCAACAAGCTGGTCACCGAGCGCCAGCTTCGCGTGTATCCGGATCCGCTGCTGCGCCGCCTGTTCGGCGGCGTCGCGCTCGGGCCGGCCTACCAGCGCCGCGAGCAGAGCCTCGGCTCCGGCGTGATCGCCAGCGCCGACGGCTACGTGCTCACCAACAACCACGTCATCGCCGGCGCCAACGACATCCAGGTGCTGCTGTACGACGGCCGCGTGGCGCAGGCGCGCGTGATCGGCACCGATGCCGACACCGACCTCGCCGTGCTGAAGATCGACGCCCGCCACCTGCCGGCGGTGGCGGTCGCCGCGGCGAAGCCGCCGCGGGTCGGCGACGTGGTGCTGGCGATCGGCAACCCGTTCGGCATCGGCCAGACCGTGACCATGGGCATCGTCAGCGCGAACGGGCGCCAGTTGAACCTGTCCACCTACGAGGACTTCATCCAGACCGACGCGGCGATCAACTCCGGCAACTCCGGCGGCGCGCTGGTCAACGCGCATGGCGAACTGGTCGGCATCAACACCGCGATGCTCGGCCGTGCCAGCGGCGCCGAGGGCATCGGCTTCGCCATTCCGGTGCGCACGGCGAACACGGTGCTGGAGCAGATCGTCGACCACGGCGGCGTGACCCGCGGCTGGATCGGCGCCGACTACGGCCGCCTGTCGATCGCCGCCGACAGCGGCCTGCCCGCGGCCGCGCGAGGCGCCGAAGTGCTGGACGTCTACGTCGGCGGTCCGGCGGCAAAGGCCGGGCTGCGCCCCGGCGACGTGCTGCTGCGCCTCGACGAGCACGACATCCTCGATCCGTCCGACCTGCGCAACCGCGAAGCCGCGCTGAAGCCGGGTACCGAGGTGACCCTGTCCGGCCTGCGCGACGGCACGCCGTTCCGCGCCGCCGTGATGCTGGCGCAGCGCCCGCGCTATTCCTCGCTGAGCGAGGGCTGAGCGGCGCGCGAACGGTTCAGGGCAACGCCGGCGCCCGCGCCTGCCCTGCCGTGCCCGCGCCGTCGCCGGCCGTCGCCGCGCGGTAGCGCTGCGCGAGCTGGGCGACGCGCTGCACGTACACCCGCGTCTCGTCGTACGGCGGCACGCCGCCGTACTTGCGCACCGCCGCCGCGCCGGCGTTGTAGGCCGCCGCGGCGAGCCGCTCGTCGCCGTGGAAGCTCTTCAGCAATTGCGCCAGGTACTGCGCGCCGCCGCGAATGTTCTGGCCGGCGTCGAACGCGTCGGCCACGCCGAGATCGGCGGCCGTGTCCGGCATCAACTGCATCAGGCCCTGCGCGCCCTTGCGCGACACCGCGTAGGGATTGAACGCCGACTCCGCATGGATCACCGCGCGCAGCAGCGCCGCGTCCACGCCCGAACCCGCGGCGGCGCGGGCGACCTCGTCGCGGTAGGCGGTCAGGCGCAGCGGGGTGTGCGCCCAGTCGATGGTCGAATGCACGTCGCAGGCGACGCAGGTGGCGATATAGGTGAACAGCACCTTGACCTCGCCGCCGCGCGCGTGCGCGCCGATGTTGGTGTACTCGACGCTGCCGTCGGCGCGGGTGACCCGGTAGACCGCGCCGCTGAGCACCCGCGGCCGGTCCGCGGACGCCGCGGCCGGCTTGGCCGCGGGCGCGGCGGCGGGCGGCCCCGCGACGGCGGCAGGGGGTTTTGCCGGCTGTTCGCGGTACTGCCAGCGCCCGCGCGACGGCGCGGCGGGGGCGGCGCTGCCGCTTTCGCCGGCCACGCGGCGGCAGTCGCTATAGCCGTCCGGACGGCTGGCGAACACGGTCTCGCCCTGCGGGCCGCTGCAGCGGTACAGCCCGCCGGCGTGCGCGGGCAGGCCCCAGCCGCCCGCCAGCAGCGCGCACCCCAGCAGGCCGCGCGCGAGGCGCGCGCGGCGGGACGACGGCAACGGTCGGCCTTCGCGGCCGCCGCTTTCCCCCTTGCGGACGGCGGTGTGCATGGCGGGCGCAGTGTGCGCTGCCCGCCACGCCCTGCCAAGCGACGCCGTTCACGCTGGCGGCTGCGCGCTGGCGAGCGCCCACCCCACGGCGTAAAGTACGCGGTTCGCCGCCCATTCCGTTCCTTTCCATGTCCGGCAAACTGTTCATCAAGACCCACGGCTGCCAGATGAACGAGTACGACTCCGCCAAGATGGCGGACGTGCTGAAGGCGGCGCACGGCCTCGAGCTGACCGACAACGAGGCCGAGGCCGACGTCATCCTGATCAACACCTGCGCGATCCGCGAGAAGGCGCAGGAAAAGGTGTTCAGCCAGCTCGGCCGCTGGAAGCACCTGAAGGCGGGGGACAAGCCGGTGGTGATCGGCGTGGGCGGCTGCGTGGCCAGCCAGGAGGGCGAGGGCATCGTCAAGCGCGCGCCGTTCGTCGACCTGGTGTTCGGCCCGCAGACCCTGCACCGCCTGCCGCAGATGATCGATGCCCACCGCGCCAGCGGTCGCCCGCAGGTCGACATCAGCTTCCCCGAGATCGAGAAGTTCGACCGCCTGCCCGAGCCGCGCGCCGAGGGTCCGACCGCGTTCGTCTCGATCATGGAAGGCTGCTCGAAGTACTGCTCCTACTGCGTGGTGCCGTACACCCGCGGCGAGGAGATCAGCCGCCCGTTCGACGACGTGCTGGCCGAGGTCGCCACGCTCGCCGAGCAGGGCGTCAAGGAAGTGAACCTGCTGGGCCAGAACGTCAACGCCTACCGCGGGCCGATGCACGACGGCGGCACCGCCGACCTCGCCCTGCTGATCCACGCGATCGCGCAGCTCGACGGCATCGGCCGCATCCGCTTCACCACCTCGCACCCGGTCGAATTCAGCGACTGCCTGATCGCCGCCTACCGCGACGTGCCCAAGCTGGCCAACTACCTGCACCTGCCGGTGCAGGCCGGCTCCGACCGCGTGCTCGCCGCGATGAAGCGCGGCTACACCACGCTGGAATACAAGCAGCGCATCCGCAAGCTGCGCGCGGTGCGCCCGGACATCTCGGTCAGCTCGGACTTCATCGTCGGCTTCCCCGGCGAGACCGACCACGATTTCGAGCAGACCATGAAGCTGATCGAGGACGTCGGCTTCGACCAGAGCTTCTCCTTCATTTTCTCGAAGCGCCCCGGCACGCCGGCGGCCAAGCTCGCCGACGACACGCCCGACGCGGTCAAGCACGCGCGCCTGACGCGCCTGCAGGAAGCGCTCAACGCCAACGCGCGGCGCATCAGCGAGGCGATGGTCGGCAGCGTGCAGCGCGTGCTGGTCGAGGGTCCCAGCAGGAAGAACCCGGACGAGATGACCGGGCGCACCGAGAACATGCGCTACGTCAATTTCGCCGGGCACGCACGCCTGGTCGGCCAGTTCGTCGACGTGGTGATCACCGCGGCGATGTCCAATTCGCTGCGCGGCCGCGTGCGCCAGGCCGACGAGGCGGCGGCGTGACCGACGTCCTTACCCAGCGCGACCTCGCCCTCGAACCCGAGGACGTGGAGCGCCTCGCCAACCTGTGCGGGCCGTTCGACGAGCACCTGCGCCAGGTCGAGCTGCGCCTGGGCGTCGAGATCAACAACCGCGGCAACCTGTTCCGCGTGATCGGCGAGGAGCCTGCGGTGAAGGCCGCGGCCAAGGTGCTGCGCGACCTCTACGCCGCCACCGCGCGCGAAACGCTGGAAGGCCACAAGATCAACCTCTACCTCGCCGAATCCGGCATCGACGCCATCCAGGCCGACGCGGCGGAAGGCGCGCAGGAGGTGGCGATCAGGGTCAAGCGCGGCGTGATCAAGGGCCGCGGCCCCAACCAGGCGCGCTACCTGCACGCGATCGCCACCCACGACATCAACTTCGGCGTCGGCCCGGCCGGCACCGGCAAGACCTATCTCGCCGTGGCCAGCGCGGTGGAGGCGCTGACCGCCGGCCGCGCGCAGCGCCTGATCCTGGTGCGCCCGGCGGTCGAGGCCGGCGAGAAGCTCGGCTTCCTGCCCGGCGACCTCAGCCAGAAGGTCGACCCCTACCTGCGTCCGCTGTACGACGCGCTGTACGAAATGCTCGGCTTCGAGAAGGTGGCCAAGCTGATCGAGCGCAACGTGATCGAGATCGCGCCGCTGGCCTACATGCGCGGGCGCACGCTGAACGATTCGTTCGTGATCCTCGACGAGGCGCAGAACACCACCGTCGAGCAGATGAAGATGTTCCTGACCCGCATCGGCTTCGGCTCGGTGGCGGTGATCACCGGCGACGTCACCCAGGTCGACCTGCCGCGCAACGTGCGCTCCGGCCTGCGCCACGCGCTGGAGGTGCTGCGCGGTGTCGACGGCATCAGCGCCACCTTCTTCACCTCGAAGGACGTGGTGCGCCACCCGCTGGTGGCGAAGATCGTGCGCGCGTACGAGGCGTTCGAGGAGAACGGGACCGCGGAGTCCGGGACTCGGGACGCGGGACTCGGGACCCGGGAAAAACAGGGCCATGCGGACTGACGCGCCGTCCGCCCATCCCCACGCCTCCGCCATGCCACGCAAGCGCACGCCGTCCGCTCTTCCGGGCTCCGGGCCGCGGGCCCCGAGTCCCGTTGTCGTGCAAGTGGGCTACGCCCTGCCCCGTCGCGGACTGCCGGCGCCGCTCAGCCTGCGGCGCTGGGTCGAGGCGGCGCTGCGCGGCGCGCGCCGGCGGCGGCCGGCGGCGGTCGACCTGCGCATCGTCGGCGCCGCCGAGGGCCGCGCGCTGAACCGCCGCTACCGCGGCCGCGACTACGCCACCAACGTGCTGTCCTTCCCCGCCGAGCTGCCGGCCGGCGTGAACCTGCCGCTGCTGGGCGACCTGGTGATCTGCGCGCCGGTGGTCGCCCGCGAGGCCGCCGAACAGGGCAAGCCGCTCGTCCACCACTGGGCGCACCTCGCCGTGCACGGCACCCTGCACCTGCTGGGCTACGACCACGAGCGCCCCGCCGACGCCGGCCGCATGGAAGCGCTGGAGCGGCGCATCCTGGCCGGGTTGGGCATCGCCGATCCCTACGCGCCGCGCTGAGCCGGCCGCGGCTCGCGGTCGGGTCACGCACCTCTTCCGGGCCGGCGGACACGGCTTCGCCGGCCCTCCCCCTGCGCGGCCGAGTCGGCGAGTACGGCTTTTTCAATCAATGGCTTGCACCTGACGACCGCAGCCGCAGCCGCCGCCCGCCGGGTACCGTCCGCGGTTTTCGGTTAGACTCGCCAGCCCGCCCCGACAGGGGTCGTGTCGCTTTCGCTGCATGAACGAGGATCCGAGTACCACCGGCCCGGCGCACCGATCATGGTGGGACCGTCTGGGCCACATGCTTTCCGGCGAGCCGCGCAACCGCGAGGAGTTGCTCGAGGAACTGCGCGCCGCCCGGGCCAACGGCCTGCTCTCCGACGACAGCCTGGCGATGGCCGAAGGCGCCATCCGGGTGACCGACCTCAGCGTCGGCGACGTGATGGTCGCGCGCTCGCAGATGGTGATGATCCCGGCCGACGCGCCGCTGACCGACATCCTGGCGATCGTCACCGAGTCCGGCCATTCGCGCTTTCCCGTGCACGGCGAGGACAAGGACGAGATCCTCGGCATCCTGCTCGCCAAGGACCTGCTGAAGCACTTCGGCCACGACCACGACTGCGACGTGCGCGCGCTGCTGCGCCCGGCGGTGATGATCCCCGAGTCGATGCGCCTGAACGTGCTGCTCGCCGAGTTCCGCGACAGCCGCAACCACATGGCGATCGTGGTCGACGAGTACGGTGGCGTCGCCGGCCTGATCACCATCGAGGACGTGCTCGAGCAGATCGTCGGCGAGATCGACGACGAGCACGACGACGAGGAAGCGCCGACGCTGATCCAGCCCCTGCCCGACGGCGCCTTCCTGGTCAGCGCGCTGACCCCGATCGCCGACTTCAACGAGCGCTTCGGCACCGCGTACTCCGACGAGGAATTCG
Source organism: Mizugakiibacter sp. (assembly GCF_039680435.1). Taxonomy (NCBI): domain Bacteria; kingdom Pseudomonadati; phylum Pseudomonadota; class Gammaproteobacteria; order Lysobacterales; family Rhodanobacteraceae; genus Mizugakiibacter; species Mizugakiibacter sp. Next base: position 31,610 of record NZ_JBDKSX010000031.1, read on the forward strand.
ACACCGTCGGCGGCCTGGTCACCGCCGCCGTCGGCCACCTGCCGGAATCCGGCGAGGAGGCCGCGCTGGCCGGATTCCGCTTCCACGTCACCCAGGCGGACGACCGCCGCGTGCACCAGTTCCGCGTGCTGCCGCAGCATGCAGCGTGAGCGCATGACGCGCGCGCTGCGGCGGCTGGCTGCGCTGCTGCTCGCCTGCGCGCTGCTGGCGCCGGCGTCGCCGGCGCGCGCCGGCATCGCCGACGCGCCGGGCGAGGCGCTGGAAATCGCGCTGGTCACCTACGGGCCGGGCACGATCTACTGGGAGCGCTTCGGCCACGACGCCATCGAGGTGCGCGACACCGTCGGCGGCGAGGCGGTCGCGTTCAACTACGGCGTGTTCGACTTCGAGCAGCGCGACTTCCTGCTCAACTTCGCGCGCGGCTACATGATCTACCGCATGGACGCCGTGCCTGCGGCCGAGGACGCGGCCTACTACGCGACCGAGGGTCGCCGGGTGACGCGCCAGACGCTGGCGCTGACCCCGCCGCAGCGCGCCGCGCTGCGCGACTTCCTGCTGTGGAACGTGCAACCGGCGCACACCCAGTACCGCTACGACTACTTCACCGACAACTGCACCACGCGCGTGCGCGATGCGCTCGACCGCGCGCTCGGCGGCGCGATCCGCCGCCAGACCCAGGCGCCTTCGCACGGCTTCACCTACCGCATGCACACCGACCGCCTGCTCGCCGCGCAGCCGGCGCTGATGCTGCTGGTCGACCTCGGGCTCGGGCCGGCCGCGGATCGCCGGCTGTCGTACTGGGACGAGAGCTTCGTGCCGATGGTGCTGATGCGCGTGCTGCGCGAGGTGCAGCTGCCCGACGGCCGCGGTGGCACGCAGCCGCTGGTAGCGCACGAGGCGCAACTCGACGCCGGCCGCCTGCCGGCGCCGCCGGGCCTGCCGCCTGACCTGCGCCTGCCGTTCCTGTTGGCCGCGCTGCTGCTGGGCAGCGGTCTCGCCTGGGCCGGCCACCACGCGCCGCGCCGGCACGCCGCGCGCCTGGCGTTCGCCTGGGGCGGCGCGCTGTACGCGCTCGCCGCCGGCCTGGCCGGACTGTTCATGGCCCTGCTGTGGACGGCCACCGCGCACCGCTACGCCTGGGCCAACGAGAACCTGCTGCTGTTCAGCCCGCTGGCGCTGCTGCTGGTACCCGCGCTGCTGCGGCTCGCCCGCGCCGACGCGCGCAGCGGCCGCTTCGCGCGCGCGCTCGCCGCACTGCTCTTGCTGACGGCGGGTTTCGCGCTGTTCGCCAAGATCCTGCCCTGGTTCGTGCAGCAGAACCTGGCGTGGATCGAGCTCGGCCTGGCGCTGAACCTCGCGCTCGCCTACGGCCTCTGGCGCCACCGCTGAACGATTGCCGCGCCCGGCGGCGGCGGGCATGATGACCGCATGAACGACACCGGCGCCGCCGCACGCATGGTCATCAACTGCGTCGCCTACAGCCGCAGCGGCCAGCGCCTGCGCGACATCACCCTGGACGAGATCAGCGACGTCCTCGAGCAGCCCGACACCTTCGTCTGGGTCGGCCTGCACGAGCCGGACGCGGCGCTGCTGGCAAAGCTGCAGGAGGAATTCGGCCTGCACGACCTCGCCGTCGAGGACGCGCAGAACGCGCACCAGCGCCCCAAGATCGAGGTCTACGGCGACTCGCTGTTCATCGTCGCGCAGACCGCGCAACTGGTCGGCGGCAGCCTCGCCTTCGGCGAGACCCACGTGTTCGTCGGCCCGCGCTACCTGGTGACGGTGCGCCACGGCGCCTCGCTCAGCTACGCGCCGGCGCGGCGCAGCTGCGAGCAGAGCCCGGAACTACTGGCGTACGGCCCCAGCTACGGCCTGTACGCCGTGCTCGACTTCATCGTCGACAACTTCCTGCCGATCGTGCGCGACTTCAAGGAAGAGCTGCAGGAACTCGAGCACGACATCTTCGCCGAGACCTTCAAGCGCGAGACGATCAGGCGCCTGTACGAGATGCAGCGCGAGCTGGTCACGCTGCGCCTGGCGGTGGCGCCGTTGCAGGACATCCTCAGCCAGCTGGTGCGCCTGTATCCGCACCTGGTGCGCGACGAGGTGCGGGTCTACTTCCGCGACGTCTACGACCACGTGTTCCGCGTCAACGAGGCGATTGGCACGATGCGCGAGATGCTCTCGGCGGCGATGACGATCAACCTGTCGCTGGTCACGGTCGGCCAGAACGAGGTGGTCAAGAAGCTGGCCGGCTGGGCCGCGCTGCTGGCCGCGCCGACGCTGCTGGCGAGCTGGTACGGCATGAACTTCCACCACATGCCCGAGCTGGACAAGCCGTGGGCCTACCCCGGCATGATCCTGCTCACCGCGGTCATCTGCGGCGGCCTCTATTCGGTGCTCAAGCGCGCGAAGTGGCTGTAGGCGGCGCGCGCCGGAATCACGCCGCCGGCGCCGGCTGGCGGCGCGACAGCCACAGCAGGAACAGGCCGATCGCGATCAGCGGCAGCGACAGCACCTGGCCCATGGTCAGCCAGTGCGTGTCCAGCAGGTAGCCGAGCTGCACGTCCGGCTCGCGCACGAACTCGACCGCGAAGCGGAAGCAGCCGTACAGCAGCGCGAACAGGCCCGACACCGCGAAACGACGCCGCGGCTTGCGCGAGAACAGCCACAGCGCGGCGAACATCACCACGCCCTCCAGCGCGAATTCGTAGAGCTGCGAGGGATGCCGCGCGAAGGCGTCCAGCGCTCCGCTCGCGTACAGCGCCTTCAACTGCGCCACGTCCATGTCCTGGAAACGCGGATCGAGCTGCAGCGCGTGCGGGAAGATCATGCCCCACGGCTTGCCGGTGACGTGCCCCCACAGCTCGCCATTGATGAAGTTGCCGAGCCGGCCGAGGCCGAGCCCGATCGGCACCAGCGGCGCGACGAAGTCGATCGCGTCGAAGAAAGGCACGCGGGTGCGCCGCGACCACCACAGGCCGGCGGCGAGCACGCCGAGCAGGCCGCCGTGGAACGACATGCCGCCGTCCCAGACGCGGAACAGCGCCAGCGGATCGCGCCAGATCCAGTCCGGCGACACGTAGAACAGCATGTAACCGACGCGGCCGCCGACGATCACGCCCATCATCGCGTAGAACGCGAGATCGGCGAATGCGTCCTTGCTGACCGCCAGCCGCCCTGCGCGGCGGCGACGCTCGCCCAGCCACCAGGCGCCGAGGAAGCCGAGCAGGTACATCAGGCCGTACCAATGCACGGCGACCGGGCCGAGGTGGAAGGCGACCGGGTCGATGTCGACGAAGAACGGATGCGTCATGCGGAGCACTCGTGGGGCCGGCGCTGGGACCGCGCCAGGTCAGCGGGGTTCCCTCACGCCGGCAGCACGCGGCAGAGATAGCCCTTCAGGTAATCGGTCTCGGGAATCGCCGGATGCACCGGATGGTCCGGCGCCTGCTGCAGCTGCATCAGCGCCTGCACCTGGCGGTCGAGATGGCGCGCCGCCTGCTGCACGCCGTCCAGCAGCAGCGGCCGCGGCATATGGTACGAGCACGAGCAGGTGACCAGGATGCCGTCCTTCGCCAGCGCCTGCATGCCCAGCTCGTTGAGCCGGCGGTAGGCCAGCCGGCCTTCGGCGAGATCCTTCTTGCGCTTGACGAAGGCCGGCGGGTCGAGGATCACCACGTCGAAGTGTTCGCGGCGCTCGCGCAGCGCCTTGAGAAAGTCGAACGCGTCGGCGCGCTCCGCGCGCACGCGGTCGCCGAGCCCGTTGCGGCGGGCATTGCCGGCGATCGCCGCGACCGCCTGCGCCGAAGCATCCACGCACACGACCTCGGCCGCGCCCATCGCCGCCGCGCGCAGGCCCCAGGCGCCGAGGTAGCTGAACATGTCCAGCACGCGCGCGCCCTTGACGAACGGCGCGAGCCGGTCGCGGTTGGCGCGCTGGTCGTAGAACCAGCCGGTCTTCTGGCCACCGGTCGCGTCCGCGGCGAATTCGAGCCCGCCCTCGCGCACCGTCAGCGCGTCCGGTGGCGTGCCGAAACCGACGTCGGCATAGGCGGGCAGCCCCTCCAGCGCGCGGATCGCGGCATCGTTCTTCCACAGCAGCGCGGCCGGCTTCAGCACCTTGTCCACCGCCGCCTCGACCTCCGGCTTCAGACGCTCGATGCCGGCGGTGGTCGCCTGCGCGACCACCACCTCGCCGAAGCGGTCGAGCGTCAGGCCGGGCACGCCGTCGGATTCGCCGTACAGCAGCCGGTAGTACGGCTCGGCGTACAGGCGCTCGCGCAGGCCGAGCGCGACCTTGATGCGGTGCGTCAGCAGCGAGCGGTCCAGCGCGTGCTCGAGGCCGCGATTGACCAGGCGCGCGCAGATCAGCGAATTCGGGTTGACGTAGCCGACGCCGAGCGGCTTGTCGCGCGCATCGACGATCACGCAAGGCTCGCCCGGCGCGAATCCGGACAGCGGGGAGCGCGCCACGTCGACCTCGTTGGAGAACACCCACAGGTGCCCGGCGCGCAGGCGTGCGTCCTCGCCGCGCTTGAGGTACAGGGCCGGGTAAGCGATGCCTTCGGACACGGCGGGGTTCCACGCGCGGAAACCGTGCACGGTAAACGACCGCGCCGGTCCCGGCAACGACGGCCACCGCGCCCGGCGACCTAACACGCGGCGCCGCCTAGGAAAAAGTCGCATGCCGCGCCGAACGGCCGGCTGGCATACTCGGGCGTTCACGTCGATGGAGGGGGCTCCATGTCCGTTGCACGCATCACCCGTTTCGCTCTTGCGGGCGTCCTGTTCGCCGCCACGCTCGCCGCCCGGCCCGCCGACGCGGCGGCGCCGTCGTATGCCGACTTCGCCCGGCACCCGACGCTGGGCAGCCCCGCGCTGTCGCCCGACGGCCAGCATCTCGCGGTGTCGGTACACGAGCAGGAGAACGGCGAGAACAGCTACGCGCTGGCGGTACTGCACCTGCCGGATCTCAAGCCGGTCAGCCGCCTCAAGATGAATGCGGATTACCTGCCGCTGGACATCACCTGGGTCGACAACGAACGGCTCGTGCTGACCACCGGCAAGGAAACGGGCTTCGCCGAAGCGCCCTCGGCAACCGGCGACATCCTCGCGGTGAATATCGACGGTTCCGACAAGCGCCTGCTGTACAGCCCGAGCAAGCGCAGCTCGATCAGCGCCATGCGCACCATCCTCAGCATCCCGATCGGCTTCGGCCAGATCAGCGGCGTGCCGGACGTGCCGAACGGGCATTTCTACCTGACCGTGTATCCGTTCCCGACGCGCGGCGGCGCCGACGCGCAGGCCAACAAGACGCTGATCTACGACATCGACTCGCGCAGCGGCAGCGTCAAGGAGATCGGCTCGATCGACCGGGACGGCTACGACTTCCTGGTGCACGACGGCGTCGCGCGCTATGCCTTCGGCGAAGACAACGACTTCGTCGAGCACGTCTACTATCGCGCCGGCGCGGACCAGCCCTGGACCGAGTTGCCCGCCGCGGTGGTCGGCAAGCGCTTCCAGCCGCGCGGGATCAGCCCCGACGGGCAGCACCTGTACGCGCTCGGCAACCCGACCGGCGGGGCCGACGCGCTGACCGTCAGCAACCTCGACGGCAGCGGCCGCCGGGTGCTGGCGTCCGATCCGCGCGTCAGCATCGCCAGCGTCGCCTGGACGCCGCCGCACCAGGCCCCGTTCGCCGCGATCGCGCTGGACGGCAAGCCGACCGTCACCTATCTCGACGACAGCCGCTACGCGGCAGCCATGAAGTCGCTCAACGAGGCGTTCCCGGACCACTTCGTGTCGTTCGCCGACATGAGCAGCGACGGCTCGACCATCCTGGTGCGCGCGGTCAGCGACCGCGACCCCGGCACCTACGCGCTGTTCGACACCGCGACCGGCAAGCTGCGGCCGCTGTACCAGCTCATGCCGTGGCTCAAGGCCGACCAGCTCGGCGAGCGCCGGCCGTTCTGGTTCAAGGCCTCCAGCGGCGCCGAGCTGGGCGGTTTCATCACCCTGCCGCCGCACCGCGTCGAGAAGAACCTGCCGACCATCGTCCTGCCGCACGGCGGCCCGATCGGCGTCCAGCACATGTGGCCGATCGGCTCGTGGGACGACATGGAAACCCAGTTCCTCGCCTCGCGCGGCTACGCCGTGGTGCAGGTCAACTACCGCGGCTCCGGCGGGCGCGGCAAGAACTTCGAGGATGCCGGCAAGCTGCAGATGGGCACCGGCATGATGCAGGACATGCTGGACGCGCTGAAGTGGGCCGAGGCGCAGGGCTACAGCGATCCGGCCAGGGTTTGCGTGTACGGCGCCAGCTACGGCGGCTACTCGGCCTATTTCCTGCCCGTGTATGCGCCGCAGGGCACGCTGAAGTGCGCGGTCGCCATCGCCGGCGTCTCCGACATCCGCGTGCAGGCCGACCGCAGCGACACGCGCCGCTCGCGCGCCGGGCGCAACTTCCTGCGCGAGGCATGGGGCATGGACGATCCCGCCTACATCGCCGCCAACTCGGCGGTGGACCACATCGACAAGTTCAACGTGCCGGTGCTGATCGTTCACGGCGAGGACGACCCTCGCGTGCCGGTGCAGAACGCGCGCGAGATGCGCGACGCGCTCGAGAAGGCCGGCAAGCCGTTCGAGTACATGACCCGGCCCAAGGAAGGCCACGGCTTCTTCAAGGAGCAGAACAACGTCGACCGCTACGAGATCACCGAGAAGTTCCTGCTGAAGTATCTCGGCCCCGGCGCGCCGGTCGCGAACTGAGCCTCGCCGTCACGCAGCGCCCGGCCCCGCGCCGGGCGCTGCTTTTTTGCGTTTCCGCAAAGCAGCAGGGCGGGCGCAGCCGCGCGCCGCAGTGCCGGTGGAATTTCCTGCGCAGGGAGTCCGGCCCCGAACCGCCGGCGTTGCGCTAGGCTCGCCGCATGTCCAACCGACTCGCCCTCGAAACCAGCCCCTACCTGCGCCAGCACGCCGACAACCCGGTGGACTGGTGGCCGTGGAGCGACGCGGCGCTCGCGCACGCGCGCGCCACCGACACGCCGATCCTGCTCTCGGTCGGCTACGCCGCCTGCCACTGGTGCCACGTGATGGCGCACGAAAGCTTCGAGGACGCGGCGACCGCGGCGGCGATGAACGCTCGGTTCGTCAACATCAAGGTGGATCGCGAGGAGCGCCCCGACCTCGACCGCGTCTACCAGCTCGCCCACCAGGCGCTGACCGGGCGCGGCGGCGGCTGGCCACTGACCGTGTTCCTCGATCCGCAGGATCTCACCCCGTTCTTCGCCGGCACCTACTTCCCGCGCGAGCCGCGCTACGGCATGCCCGGCTTCGCGCAATTGCTGCAGTGGCTGCGCGAAGCCTTCGACCGGCAGCGCGACGCGCTGCGCGAACAGGCCGTCGAGCTGCGCACGTGGCTGGCCGCGATCGGCCAGGACGCGCCGGGCGCACGGCCGGACGCCGCGCCGCTGCGCGCGGCGCTCGCGCGCATCGCCGCGCGCCACGATCCCGACCACGGCGGCAGACGCGGCGCGCCCAAGTTCCCGCACGCGGGCGAACTCGAACTGCTGCTGGACGAGGCGGACGCGCCGCTCGGCGCGGCGCAGGGCGAGGTCGGCGCGGCGGACTGCGCGGCGATGGCGCGGCGCACCCTGGAGCGCATGGCCGCCGGCGGCCTGTACGACCACCTCCAGGGCGGCTTCTTCCGCTATTGCGTCGACGCGACGTGGGCGATCCCGCACTTCGAGAAGATGCTGTACGACAACGCGCTGCTGCTGCCGCTGTATGCGCGCGCGGCGCGCCTGTGGAACGACGCGGCGATGCGCGCGGCCTGCCTCGGCACCGCGGCGTGGCTGCAGGCCGACCTGCGCCTCGCCGACGGCGGCTACGCCAGCGCGCGCGACGCCGACAGCGAGGGCGAGGAAGGCCGCTACTACCTGTGGCGGCGCGACGAGGCGCGCGCGCTGCTCGACGCCGAGGCCTGGGCCGTCGCCGCGCGCGCCTGGGGGCTGGACCGGCCGCCCAACTTCGAGGAGCGCGCCTGGCACCTGCAGCAGGTGCGCGGCACCGCCGAGGTTGCCGCCGAGCTCGGCCTGGACATCGCGTCCGCCGAAGCGCGCCTGCAGCGTGCGCGCGAGCGCCTGCTCGCCGCGCGCGCGCAGCGCACGCCGCCGCTGCGCGACGACAAGCGGCTGACCGCATGGAACGCGCTGCTCGCCGCCGGGTTGGCGCGCGCGGCGCGCTGGCTGCCCGACGACGCCGCGGCGCTGGCCGCGGCGTCCGCCGGCATCCTCGACACGCTGCGCGCGGGCGCCTGGATTGACGGCCGCCTGTACGCCTGCCACGCCGGCGGCGCGGCGCGTTTTCCCGCCTATCTCGACGACCATGCCTTCCTGCTCGACGCGCTGCTGGCGCAGCTGCAATGCGCGTTCCGACCGCACGATCTCGCCTGGGCGGTCGCGCTGGCCGACACGCTGCTGGAGCGCTTCGAGGATCGCCCGCGCGGCGGCTTCTGGTTCACCGCGCACGACGCCGAGGTGCTGATCCAGCGCCCCAAGTCATGGACCGACGACAGCCTGCCGAGCGGCAGCGCCGTCGCCATCGACGCCTTGCTGACGCTCGGCCATCTGCTCGGCGAGACGCGCTACCTCGACGCCGCCGAACGCGCGCTGCGCGCCGCCGCCGCGCCGCTGGCGCAGCACCCCGACGCCTGCCCCACCCTGCTGCGCGCGCTGCGCCATGCGCTGGCGCCGCGCGCGCAGGTGATCGTGCGCTGCACAGCCGCCGAGGCCGAGGCGTGGCGCGCCGCGCTGTACGCGCTCTCGCCGGCGCGCGCCGATGTCTTCGTGATACCGGCAGCGTCGGACGCACTGCCAGGCATGCTGGGCGCGCGCGTCGCCCGAACCGGCGGCGTTGCCTATGTGTGCGAAGGCCTGAGCTGCCGTGCGCCGATCGATTCGCCCGCGGCGCTGCTCACCGCACTGCGGGACTGACCGGACCCCAAGCCTCGTAGGGCGGAATCCGCGCAGCGGCTTCCGCCACGCACCAGTCGCGGTGACCCGCCGTGGCGGAAGCGCCGCCGCGCGGCGACTCCGCCCTACAGCACCACCGGCCGGTCGGGCAGTTCGTCGGCCGCGCCCGCAGCGCGCGGCGGCAGGTGCGCGGCCAGCAGGTCGTGGGTGGCGGCGATGCCGGCCTGCGCGCCGCCGACCCAGTCGTCGGCGGCGAAGCGCTCGCGCATCGCCGCGCAGACCGCTTCCCAGGCGACCGCCGGCACGTGCCGTGCCACCTCGCGGTCGGCGACGATCTCGATCGCGTGATCGGCCAGCAGCAGGTACAGCAGCACGCCGGTGCGCTGCGCGGTGTCCCACACGCGCAGGTGGGCGAACGCCTGCTCGGCGCGCTGGCGCGGCGTGCGTTGTGCGATCAGCTCCGCCAGGGTCAGCCGCGCCTCCAGCGCGAAGCACACCTCGCCGCCGTGGCGCGCTTCGCCGGCGGCGATCGCGGCCTGGATCGCGTCCATCGCCGCGGCCGGGAAGCGCCGCCGCGCCGGCATCGCGAACAGATGCCGCAGCAGGCGCGTGCGCATCACCAGCTCCCCGACGCGCCGCCGCCGCCGGTCATGCCGCCGCCGCCGGAAAATCCGCCACCGCCGAAACCGCCGCGGCCGCCGCCGCCAAAACCGCCCGGCCAGCCGCCGCCCCAGCCGCCGCGGCGCGCGAACATGCCGCCGCCGGTGACCGGCAGCAGGCCGACCACCAGGCCGATCGCGAGGCCGGCCAA
>NZ_JBDKSX010000032.1:0-1877 GCF_039680435.1 Mizugakiibacter sp.
CGACGCCGTCCGTGCCGGCCGCCTGCCCGATCCCGAGCTGACGTTCGGCATCAGCAACCTGCCGGTGCAGGGCGCGGGCGCGTACACCGTCGGCGCCGACGGCATGACCATGCGCACGGTCGGCGTCAGCCAGCGCCTGCCGTCGCGGGCGGCGCGCGCGGCCGAGCGCGCGCTGGCGCAGGCGGGCGTCGCCGCCGCCGACGCCGAGCGCGTCGCCGCCGGCCAGGACGTGCGCCGCGCGGCGGCGACCGCGTGGGTCGCGCGCTGGGCGGTCGAGCGCAGGCGCGCACTGCTGGCCGAGCTGCGCGAGGAAGCGCAGACGGCGGTGCGCGCCAGCCGCGCGCGCCGCGCCGGCGGCACCGGCAGCGCGGCCGATGCGCTGGCGGCGCGCGCCGGACTCGCCGCGCTGGACAACCGCATCGACGCCGCCGACGCCGACATCGCCGCCGCGCATGCGGAGCCGGCGCGCTGGCTCGGCGCCGACGCCGGGCGGCCGCTGGCGGACGCGCCCGGCTTCGATGCCTTGCCGGCGCCGCCGGCGCAATTGCTGGCGCAGCTCGATCGCCAGGCGCCGCTGCTGCCGTGGTCCGCGCGCGAACGCGAGGCGGACGCCGCGCTGGCGGTCGCGCGCGCGGGCAAGCACCCCGATTGGCGCGTGGGCGCCAGCTACGGATCGGACGGTCAAGGTGCCGGGCCTGACCAACCTGTTCGTGCCGCCGATCCGCAATCGCGTCGACATGCTCGCCACCGGCATCAAGAGCCCGATAGGCATCAAGGTGCTCGGCCCCGACGCGACGACCCTGCAGGACGTCGCCGACCGCATCGAGGCGGCGGCGCGCGGCGTGCCGGGCGTGCGCTCCGCCGTCGCCGAGCGCAGCGCCAGCGGCCGCTATGTCGACATCGACGTCCGTCGCGACGCCGCGGCGCGCTACGGCCTCAGCCAGCGGCAGGTGCAGGCGCTGATCGCCACCGTGGTCGGCGGCGAGCCGATCGGGCAGACCGTCGAGGGCCGCGAGCGCTATCCGATCGTGCTGCGCTATCCGCGCGCCGAGCGCGACTCGCTCGCCGCCTTGCGGCAACTGCCGATCGTCGCCGCCGGTGGTGCGCAGCTGACGCTGGGCCAGATCGCCGACCTGCGGCTGCAGGCCGGGCCCTCGATGCTGAAGAGCGAGGACGGCCGCCTGGCGACCTACGTCTACGTCGATAGCGCCGGGCGCGACCTCGGCTCCGTGGTCGCGGACCTGAAGCGCGCCGTGGCCGAAAAGGTGCGGCTGCCGCCCGGCGTGGCCGTCGGCTGGTCCGGCCAGTTCGAGTACCTGGCGCGCGCCAGCGCGCGGCTGGCGCTGATCGTGCCGGTCGTGCTGGCGATCATCTTCGCGCTGATCTACGCGGTGTTCCGCCGCGCCGGCGAGGCGGCGCTGATCATGCTCAGCGTGCCGCTGGCGCTGGTCGGCGGGCTGTGGCTGGTCTGGCTGCTCGGCCACGCCGTGTCGGTGGCGACCATGATCGGCTTCATCGCGCTGGCCGGCGTCGCCGCCGAGTTCGGCGTGGTGATGCTGCTGTACCTGCGCCACGCCTGGGACCGCGCGCGCGCGCTCGATCCCTCGGCGGACGCCGACGCACTCGACGCGGCGATCCGCGAGGGCGCCGCGCAGCGTGTGCGGCCGAAGGCGATGACCGTGGCGGTGGTGCTGGCCGGCCTGCTGCCGATCCTGCTCGGCCACGGCGCCGGCGCCGAGGTGATGCAGCGCATCGCCGCACCGATGGTCGGCGGCATGCTGACCGCGCCGCTGCTGTCGATGCTGGTGATGCCGGCAGCGTTCAAGCTGCTGGAGCGCCGCCGCCTGCGCCGCGCCGCGCGGGATTGACTCTGGACC
>NZ_JBDKSX010000033.1:0-2205 GCF_039680435.1 Mizugakiibacter sp.
TGCGCTCACCCCCGGCTTCCATGAGAAGGCATTGTCAAGACCAACTTGTTGGTCCACCGCTTACCTCGCGCGCCTCGAGCTGCTGAGGTCCGTGGTCACCCGGCTTCCATGCGCACTTGGGGCGGGCTCGCTGGGAGCCCTGTGCAGGGTAAGTTCCGAGATTGTGGGCGCTGCAGACTACATTCCGCATTGGCGGCCTTGCGGCTGGTGCGGCCAGGGGTTCGCAGTCGCCCGGACGGGGTGATCCGTCTGAACCGAGCAGTCGGGGCGCGCCGGGAGTCGGTCGGTCCGCGCGCGAGCTGGCTTGAATTCTCCTTCCAGAGCTCCGGGAATTTCCTAACCTCTCAAGCGGCGCTTACCGCTGCGCTTGTGCCGGGATTCGTTCGCGCCGGCGCGGGCGCGGGCTGGCGTCGCCGCGCATGCTCCGCGCCGCCGCCTGCTCCGCGATCCGCTCGCGCCGCTTCGTGGCCCAGAACGGATCGTACGGCTCCTCGCTCACCCACAGCCGGTGCATCTGCACGGCCAGCCGCCGCGCCACCGCGATGACCGCCCGTTTCTTGGCCGCCTTGCCGCCGCGCTCGGCCAGCTTCAGCCCCCACTCTTTCAGCTCGCACGGCTTGCTGCGATTGCCCAGCACGTACTGCGCGCACTGGACCAGGAGCTGGCGCAGATACGGGTCGCCCGCCTTGCTGATGCGCAGTTGCTTGTCGCACGTCCCCGACTGGTCGCGCGCCGGCGTCAGGCCGGCGTAGACCCCGACCTGGCGGCTGCGCGCAAAGCGCCGCGGGTCCTCGACGACCAGCATGAAGCACAGCGCCGTCAGAGGCCCCACCCCGATCGGCGCCCTCAGGCGCGCGCTGGCGGGATACTTTTCCTCGGCGAGGCGCTCGATCTTGCGCTCGAGCTGGCGGATCCTGGTCGTCACGTCACCGATCGTGCTCATGAGCGGCTCCAGGGACTGGCGCAGCGCCGCCGGCACCGCCTCGCCGTGCTTGTGGAAACTTTCGGCCGAACACGACGGCAGACGTCCGCCCATGCTCTTGACGATGCCGCGGCACTGGTTGATGAGCATCGCGCGCGCCTTGACCAGACCGTGGCGCGCCTTGATGAGGGCCAGGTCGGCCTGCGCGTCGGCGCCGCGGTGGCGGATCGGGCTCAGCAGGCTGCGGTCGGCACGGCCCAGCCGGGCCAGCAGCCGCGCGTCGTTGCGGTCGGTCTTGTTCTGGCTGTCGCTGATCGCGCGCAGCTTGCGCGGATTGGCCACCAGCACCTCGTGGCCCCAGCCCTCGATGGCCGAGCTGATCCACGGCGAGTGCGTGCCGGCCTCCATCACGACCAGCGCCGGCTCAAGGCCGGCAAGGACTTTTTCCAGGCCACGATGCGTGTTGGGCACTTGCAGTTCTCGTGCGATCTGGCCGCCCGCGTCGAGGATGCAGATCTGGTGGCTCTTGTCGCCCAGATCGATTCCGATGGTCTGCGCCGACATGCTGGTGATACTCTTCTTCATGGCTGGTCTCCTTTTGGGCCTCGAGCCCGTTTCTTATTGTGAGCGTGATCCTAATCACAGCTCGTCAAGGAGACCAGCCTTCTCATCTTACCTACAACCTGCCGGCCCTTCGGGCCTCGGCTTTCACCGATGATCTCGGTAAAACTTTTGTCATCGGCTATAATCGTGAATTGAAATGTCGCTTCGGCTCGAAGCGACCTACTGACGAAAAAAGCCCGGGACGATTTTGGGTCGGCCCGGGCTCTGGAAGTCAGGAGTCAGGATTGCGTTACGCGCGGCGGGGGCACTGCGGCGCGGCGGCTTTGCGGCATGAGGGCGCGAGGGTGTCTTCGCAATCTTCAGGCTTGCAGCAGGTCTCGCAGACGCGCTTCATGGCGCGCACGGCGAGCAGTTGCACGCGCGGCGAGATGAAGCCCGGCTTGACCGGCTCTTCCCTCATGAGGTCGGTGCTCAGGTATTTCTTGTTGTCGTCGGAGAAGACCGTCGTGATCACCGCGTCCTTGCCCAGCTTCTCTTGAAGCATGAGGGCGCCGACGAGGTTCGCGCCCGACGAAATGCCGACGGCGAGGCCGAGTTCCTGGGCCAGCTTCTGCGCCATGATGATGCCGTCGCCGTCGTCGACCTGGACCGGCTCGTCGAGGAAGTCGAGGTCAACGATGTCGGGGATGAAGTCGTCGCCGATGCCCTGGATGCGGTGC
>NZ_JBDKSX010000034.1:0-2649 GCF_039680435.1 Mizugakiibacter sp.
TCTTCGAGCGCATCCGGGCCGATGCAGCGGCCGGCATCCTTGGCGTCGAGGTTCGCACCGTGCAAGCCTTGGCGGCGCGCGGCGAAGTGCCAGGGGCCGCCAAGATCGGCGGGCTCTGGACCTTCGATGAATCCGCGCTGCGATCGTTCAGGCTTGAACTCGACGAACTGAAAGCACAGGCCAAGGCCAGAGCAGAGCCGCTGCCCCGTGAAGATCTGGTCTACGTGATCCGGTGCGACTACAAGGTCAAGATCGGCTACACCCGCAACCTTGCGCAGCGGCTTCACTCTCTGCGCACTGCAAACCCTAGGCCGATTGCCCTAATTGTCAGTTTCCCCGGGACGCGCTCGGACGAGAAGCGGCTGCACCAGAAATTTGGCGACCTTCGATTTAGCGGGGAATGGTTCAGGCTCCAGAAGCCGATCAAGGAATGGCTGCGAGACGAGCACGGGGTGTTCGAGATATGAGCCTAGGCAAGGTCCACACGATGGACGAGGCAGCCGAGGCGCTGCGCATCAGCCGGCGCTCGCTGCACGAGATCGTCAAGCGATACCCGTTCTATTTCCTCAACGGCGCGAGGAAGCTGTTCACCGATGCCGATCTGGTTAAGCTGACCGAAGCCCTGCGCCCGGATGCCACGTCATGCCGCTCAAGCTCGTCCCGCCCCGCGCGGGGAAATCGCCGAACTACCGCATCCGCGGAACCTACCTTGGCGAGTACGTGGACGAGAGCACAGGAAGCTCTGTCGAAGCCGTCGCGCGCAAGATCCTCGCCGCGCGAAAGAGCGAAATCGAACGTGGTAAGTCTGCCCCCGCGATAGCCGCCACGAAAGCGGGGAAGCCATTCATCGAGGCGGCGATGGATTACATGGACGCAGGCGGCGACATGCGGTTCGTCGGCGCCTTCGACAAGGCGACGAAGCAATGGTCGAAAGGGCTGATCCGACATTTCGGCGAAACGATCCTGACCGATATCGACCAGGCCGCCATAGACCGCGCCGCCGTCGCGCTCTATCCCGAGGCGACGCCTGCCACCCGGAACCGGCAGGTTCACACGCCGATCAGCGCCATTCTCAAGCGAGCAGGCGTAGAGACGGCGATCCGCCGGCCGAAGGGCTGGCGGGGCCGCAAGCGGGTGGACTGGATGCAGCCTGAGCAGGCGTTCCGGCTCTTCGAGGCGGCTGGCGCGATTGATGCCGAGTTCCGCGTGCTGCTCGTCTTCCTCTGCTACACCGGCTGCCGGCTGAGCGATGCCCTGAACCTCACCTGCCGCCAGATCACGCTTGCCGAATCCTTCGCCTATTTCGCCGTTACGAAGAACGATGATCCGCGCGCCGTCCATCTGCCGCCGTTCCTCGTCGCCGAGATGGCGAACCATCCGCGCGGCTTAGATCGGGACAAGCAGAAGGCATTCCGGTTCAGGAAGTGCGGGCGGCTCTATACGCTGATGAAGAAGGCCAAGGAGGCGGCTGGTGCCGACGTCGAGCACGTCACCTTCCACACCCTTTGCCACACCTGGGCGACGTGGATGCGCCGCTATGCCGGGCTCGACACTCGCGGGCTCGTCGGCACCGGGCGCTGGCGTGACGAGAAATCAGCGGCGCGCTATGAACATGTCGTGGCTTCGGAGGAAAGCCGGAAGGCCGATCTTCTCCCCGTTCCGCATCGCGGCAAGAAACGGAAAACGGTGGAAAAACCGTGGACTGAGGCTTCAACATCGCGCAAGAGGTTGGTACGCAATGACTAGGCTTGCCCTTCACACGGGAGGGGTCGCAGGTTCAATCCCTGCATCGCCCACCATCGTTTCCCTTAAATATCAACGATTTGTGCCGCGCCGACTAATCGGTATCCTTGCACAGACGTGCGAACGCCTGCGGAACACGGCACGTCGATCCGTGGAAAACCCGTGGACTGCGTTCCCCTGCCGTTCCGGGGGAATCGCGCGATGACCCATTTTCTTTCTCTCGCTCGCCGCCTCTGGCGCTGGCTCACCGCGCCGGGGTGCCCGGCAGACTGCCCCAAGCGCGGGCCGAATGGCCAGCTGTGCGACGAATGCCTGCGGCTATGGGCGATCAAGTAACACCGCCCCAGGTCGGCACATGCGGCGGCAGCATGGTGAGCGCGATCCGCTTCGATGCGCATTCGACGCAGCGCAGTCGGGGGACAAGGTCGTCATGCAGCGCTCCATGACCCTGCCCGATGCGCGCGGCGAGCGCCGGCAGGTCCAGTTCCCGCGCATGCCAGCACGCCAGGCACGTCGCCCGGATGCCGTAGCCGAGGGCGATGCAGCCGCCGAGCGTGCCGTTGGATGATGCCATGGCGGGAGTATAGAATCAGGATGACAGGAGGCGCTAATGTCCGACATCTCGTGGATCCCCGTCACGACGCTGGGTAGCGATTACGAGGAGGAAATGAGCAAGTGCGGTCGCTATTGGCGACATCGACCGCGCCATGCCGGCGCCCTATCGGCTCTTATGGGAAGCCATGATCTGGGCGAGCCCTATGTCGATTCGCCGTGGAGGCGCGGCCCGGCGCCCCGAAACGACGAAAAAGCCCCGCGCGACCTTTCGGCCGGCGGGGCGAGTTGACGGGTGCTTAGGCCGGGAGGCGTCCCGGCGGCGATCCGCGCTCAGCGCGAATGTCTAAAGGT
>NZ_JBDKSX010000035.1:0-11773 GCF_039680435.1 Mizugakiibacter sp.
GCGCGTCGCGCAACGCGCGCCGCGCCGCGTCCGCGTCCTCCGCGCCGCGCAGGCTCAGGCCCGGCAGCAGCAACGGCGCGCCGCCGAGCGCGCGCACGCGCCGCGCCAGCGCGCCGCCGCTGCCGGCGGGGCGCGTGATCGCGACGGTGGCGCCGGCGAGCGGCATGGTGGTCGGACGCGGCATCCGCGCATCGTACCCGACTTGTGCGCACGCGCCGCGCTGGGCAGACTCGCGCGCCATGTCCGCGACCGACCACGCCGCGCGCGCCGCCGCGCTGCAACGCTTCCTGCTCGAACGCATCCCGCCGACCCGCGCGCTCGGCCTGCGCGTCGCCCGCTACGACGGCGCCACGCTGGTGCTGGCCGCGCCGCTGGCGGCGAACGTCAACGACAAGGGCTGCGCGTTCGGCGGCAGCCTGACCTCGCTGCTGACCCTGGCCGGCTGGGGCCTGATCGAGCTGGCGCTGCAGGCGCGCGGCTTCGATTGCGACGTGTTCGTGCAGGATTCCGAGGTGCGCTACCTGGCGCCGGTGTGGAACGACTTCGAGGCAGTGGCGACGCTCGCCGAGGGCGAGTCGTGGGACGCGTTCCTCGCCGCGCTGGCCGAGCGCGGCAAGGCGCGCACGCGGGTCGCCTGCACCGTGCCCGGCGACGCCGGCGCGCCGGCGGCCACGCTGGTCGCGCGCTTCGTCGCCAAACGCCGCGGCTGAATTGCGGCACAATCGCGCATCGTTTCGCGCGGGAGATCGCCATGCGCTTCGCCACCAGCTTCGCCCTCGCCGCCGTGCTCGCGCTGGCCGGCTGCGCCACCCATCGCGAGAAGGACCAGTTGCAGAAGGTGCTGGACAGCTACGCCGCGACGGTGCGCTGGGGCGATTTCCAGGCGGCCTACGCGTTCGTCGACCCGAAGCAGCGCGAGGCGCACCCGCTGACCGAGCTCGACCGCGCGCGCTACCAGCAGGTGCGGGTCAGCGACTACGACGTGCAGTCGACCGTGCCGCAGGGCGAGCACGAGGTGCGCCAGGTGGTGCGCATCGGCCTGATCAACAACAACACGCAGTCCGAGCGCAGCGTCATCGACACGCAGGTCTGGCGCTACGACGAGAAGAAGAAACAGTGGTGGCTGGAGTCCGGGCTGCCGGACATCACCCGCCTCGACTGAGCGCCGCGGACCGTTTCTCGACGGGCGCGGCCTGCCGCATAATCGCGGCTCCCCGCTCCGTGCGACCGCGATCCTTCCGATGACCGACGTCCTGCAACGCCTGCCCGAGTTCGCCGCCCACCACCCGCTGTTGATCGCGGCCTTCTTCGGCCTGCTGCTGGCGCTGCTGGGCACCGAGGTCGGGCGCCTGTTCCGCGGCTACAGGGAGCTGACGCCGGCCGCGCTGACGCAACTGATCAACCGCGACAACGCGCTGGTGATCGACCTGTCCAGCCTCGCCGATTACGAGAAGGGCCACATCCCCGGCGCGCGCCACGTGGCGGTGAGCCAGTTCGATCCCGAGCACAAGGATCTCGCCAAGGCCAAGGAGCTGCCGGTGGTGGTCACCTGCCGCTCCGGCGTCACCGCCGGCAAGGCGGCGCGGCGCCTGGTCAAGGCCGGCTTCGCGCGCGTGCACACGCTGGGCGGCGGCAACGCCGCCTGGGCGCAAGCCGACCTGCCGATGGCCAAGGGTCGCAGTTGACGCGCTTGGCCGATGCCTTGAATGGCATCGGCCGCGGCAACTGCGGGCGAGCCATGGATGGCGAGCGGGCGGAGCCCCAGGGAAGGCTGCTCGCACCAGACCTGATATGCGCTTGGCCGATGCCTTGAATGGCATCGGCCGCGGCGGGCCCGTCGGGTGGGCTTCAGCCCACCACAGCATTCACCACGGCGTCGGACGGAAGGATGAGTCGTCGCGGCGGTGGGCTGAAGCCCGCCCCACGCCCGCCCCACGCCCGCCCCACGCCCGCCTTGCGCCGACTCCGCGACGATCGGCGGTCGCACCGCGCGTCGCTCACAGCTCCTCGACGCGCGTCACCTTGGCGCGGCGCATCAGCCAGGCTACGCCGCGCAGGTCGGCGAGGCCGACCCACAGCCGGTCCAGCATGCCGTACTTGGAGGTGCCGCGCGTGCGCGGGCGGTGGTTGACCGGCACGCTCTCGCTGCGGAAGCCGGCGCGCTTGACCAGCGCCGGCAGGTAGCGGTGCATGTGGTCGAAGTAGGGCAGCAGCAGGAACGTCTCGCGCTCGAACAGCTTCAGTCCGCAGCCGGTGTCCGGGGTGGCGT
Organism: Mizugakiibacter sp.; assembly: GCF_039680435.1. Lineage (NCBI taxonomy): Bacteria > Pseudomonadati > Pseudomonadota > Gammaproteobacteria > Lysobacterales > Rhodanobacteraceae > Mizugakiibacter > Mizugakiibacter sp. The sequence goes on from NZ_JBDKSX010000035.1 coordinate 2,270, forward strand.
CGCGCAGCATGCGCGAGCGCACCGCGTTGGCGACCTTCGAGGAAATGCGCTTGTTGAAGGTGTCGCGGCGCGTGGTGCGCCAGCCGGCGAACAGCTTCACTTCGGGCGCGGCGCGGCCGCGCGCGTCGAGCAGCCTGGGGATGTCGGCCGGATCGTTCTGGCCGTCGCCGTCGAGGGTGGCGATCCAGGCGCCGCGGGCGGCGCGCACGCCGTTCCACACCGCCGTGCTCTGCCCGCTCTGCGTGGCGTGGCGCAGCACGCGCAGCTCGGGATATTTCGCCTGCTCGGCGGCCAGCACGGCGAGGCTGTCGTCCTTGCTGCAATCGTCGACGTAGACGATCTCGAAGTCGGCGCGTCCGCGCAGTGCGGCGGCGATCTCGGCGAGCAGCGGCGGGATGTTGTCGCGCTCGTTGAACACGGGCACGACTACGGAAAGCTCGGGCATGACGCAGGATTCCGGAGGCGCGAACGCGGCATTATCGCCGAATCGCCGGTCGTTCGCGCGCCGCCGCGTGCATGGTTGCGGGTACGGCGCCGGTGTTGCCGGTTTCCCTCTTCCCGCCGGGCGAGGAGCCGTCCGCAGGGCGGCTGGCCCACGAGTGCAAGGTACGCGCTGCGTGCGTCCCCCGCGCATCCCTCTTCCCCGGGGGGAGAGGGAAAAGCGACCCGCGCGAGGCGCGGCTGTGCGCCGCTCGTGTCGCGGCAGCCGTTCGCAGCGTCGCGCCTAGTAGCTGCCCAGCGCGGCTTCGGCCGGTCCTTCCAGCGCGTCGCGCCAGGCGTGCTCGACCGCGGGGAACGGCTGTGCGTCGCTGGCCAGCATCAGCAGGGTGCCGCCGGCCAGCGGCAGTTCGCGGCCCTGCCAGCCGCCCTGGCGGAACTCGCGCAGGTGCGGGGTGCGGCGGTTGGCGACGTAGAACACCACCACCGGCTCCGTGTCCGTGCGCATCACCATGTGCACGGTGTGGTAGGGGCCGACGCGGCAGTCGTTGACGAAGCTGATGCCGTCCGGCACTTCGCGCAGGTTGATCCCGCGCACGGCGAAGCCGGCGCGCACGCGCTCGGCCGGCATCGCCGCGGTCGCGGCGAATGCCTGCGGCTCCTCGGCGATGTGCGCCACCGCCAGCGCCGGCAGCGGGTCGTGCCGCATCCAGGCCAGGCCGGCGAAACCCGCGGCCAGCGCGACCAGCAGCGATGCGGCCATGGCGAAGGAAAGCGCGCGGTGCCGGCGCGCGCGGCGCACGCCGGTGGCCTGCGCCAGCAGAGCGCGCTCGGCCAGGCCTTCCGGCACGGCGACGGCCAGCGCCTCCTCGATGCGGCGTTCGAAATGCTGCGCGCGCTGCCACGCCTCGGCGCAGCGCAGGCAGGCGTCGCGGTGGGCGAGGAAGGCCGCGTCGCGCGCGTGCGGTTCGGCGCCGAGGCGGCGGCGGAATTCAAGACATTCCATGCGCCACCCCCGGATTGCCGGATTGCAGCAGCTCGCGCAGCTTCTGCCGTGCGCGGAACAGTTGGGTCATCACCGCGCCCGGCGTGCCGCCCAGCTCGGCGGCGATCTCCTCGCAGGTCAGTCCGCCCAGCACCTGCAGCAGCAGCGGTTCGCGGTACTTGGTCGGCAGTTTCAGCATGGCGTCGCGCAGCTCGGTGTCGCTGGCGGCCTGCTCGGGGCTGGCCCAGGCGGCGTCCTCGGGCAGGTTCTCGTCGATTTCGGTCAGGTCGAAGCGCTTGCGCTCGTACAGGCGCGCGTGCTCGCGGCGCAGGATGGTCAGCAGCCAGGCCTTGGCCGCCATGCCGTCGCGCAGGCTGTCCAGCGCGCGCCAGGCGCGCAGCAGGGTTTCCTGCACGAGATCCTGCGCCAGCGCCTCGTCGCCGCACAGCCAGTAGCCGAAACGGAACAGGTCGCCCGCATGCGCGCGCGCCAGCGCTTCGAACTGTCGCTGTTTCGGACTCACGGCAGACGTGACCGGGCGCAGGGGCATGAGCTTTCACGGCTCGGGCGGCCGGCGAACGATAACCGGGAACCGGCGCGCGCACACGCGCCGGTTGCAGCGGACGCAGCCGCGCTCAGCGCAGCCGTTCGAGGATGCCTTCCAGCTCGTCCAGGCTGTGGTAGCGGATGGTCAGCTTGCCGCGGCCGTTGCGGCCGTGGGCGATCGCCACGCGGGCGGCGAGGCGCTCGGACAGCTCGCGCTCCAGCGCGGCGATGTTGGGGTCGCGGGCGGCGGCGGCGGCCTTGGCCTTGCCCTTCGGCGCGGGCTGCGCGCGGCGCGCCGCTTCCTCCAGCTCGCGCACCGACCACTCCTTGGCGGCCGCTTCCTGCGCCAGCGCGACCGCGCGCGCCTCCGGCAGCGTGGCCAGCGCGCGCGCGTGGCCCATCTCCAGCTTGAAGTCGTCCAGCAACTGGCGGATCGGCGCCGGCAGCTCGAGCAGGCGCAGCAGGTTGGACACCGCCGCGCGCGAGCGGCCGACCGCGTCGGCGGCCTGCTGGTGGGTCAGCTCGAATTCGTCGATCAGCCGCTGCAGGGCCTGCGCTTCCTCCAGCGGCGAGAGATCCTCGCGCTGGATGTTCTCGATCAGCGCCATCGCCAGCACGGCCTGTTCGGGCACGTCCTTGACGACCGCCGGCACCTCGGCGAGGCCGGCCTTCTGCGCCGCGCGCCAGCGGCGCTCGCCGGCGATCAGCTCGTAGCGATCGCGGCCGAGCGCGCGCACCACCACCGGCTGGATCAGGCCCTGCGCGCGGATCGACGCGGCCAGTTCCTCGATGCGCGCGTCGTCGAAGTGGCGGCGCGGCTGGTACTTGCCGGGCTGGATCGCGGCGACCGGCAGGCTGCGCAGCTCGCCCGATTCGGCGACGGCGCCCGCCGCCTCGTCCAGCGACCCGCCCAGCAGGGCGTCGAGGTCGCGCGCGCCCAGTCCGCGCCGTTTCGCTGCCATCGGTGTTTCCCTCAGTTGACGCTGCTGCTCGGCGGCGCGCCGGCCATGCGCTCGCGGCGGATCATCTCGCCGGCGAGGCCGAGATAGGCGATCGCGCCGCGCGATTCGCGGTCGTACAGGTTGATCGGCTTGCCGTGGCTCGGCGCCTCGGCCAGGCGCACGTTGCGCGGGATGATCGAGCGCAGCACCTTGTCGCCGAAGTGCTTGGTGAGCTGCGCGGAGACGTCGTTGCCGAGGTTGTTGCGCACGTCGTACATGGTGCGCAGCAGGCCCTCCAGCTCGAGCGTCGGGTTCAGCCGCTGGCGCACCGCCTTGATGGTGTCGAGCAGCGCGGTCAGGCCTTCCAGCGCGAAGTATTCGCACTGCACCGGGATCAGCACGCTGTGCGCGGCGGTCAGCGCGTTCAGGGTGAGCAGGTGCAGCGACGGCGGGCAGTCGATCAGGATGGCGTGGTAGCGGTCGCCGAGCTTGGCCAACTGGTCCTTCAGGCGCGCCTCGCGCGCGATCGCGTCCATCAGCTTCAGCTCGGCCGCGGTGAGGTCGCGGTTGCCGGGCAGCAGGTCGAAGCCGGCCTCGGTGGCCATGATCGCGCGCTCGATCGGCACTTCTTCCAGCAGCACCTCGCAGCCGGTCGCCTGCACCTCGCGCTTGTCGACGCCCGAGGCCATGGTCGCGTTGCCCTGCGGATCGAGGTCGACCAGCAGCACCCTGCGCCGCGCCTCGGCCAGCGCCGCGGCGAGGTTGACGGCGGTGGTGGTCTTGCCGACCCCGCCCTTCTGGTTGGCGATGGCGATGATGCGCGTCATGGGATTACCGGCCAGCGTGGCGAAACTTGTCCTCGGTAACCGCGGCGATGGAGCCCGCCTGCCGCGGCGCGGATGCGAAGGGTAGCATCCGGCGTCAGTCCGCGGCCCGGCGGATCGCCACCAGGTGGCGTTCCGCGTCCAGTCCGGGCACGTCGAGGCGATGCACCGCCTCGACGCGGAAGCCGGCCGGCACCTGGGCCAGCTCGTCGTCCGGGTAGCGCCCCTTCAGCGCCAGCCACACGCCGCCCGGCGCCAGCAGCCGCCCGCCCCAGGCCAGCATCTCGGCGAGGCTGGCGAAGGCGCGCGCGGTGACGCAGTCGAAGCTGCCCTCGACGTCCTCGACGCGGCGCTCGACCACGCTGGCATTGTCCAGCTTGAGTTCGCGCACCGCGGCGCGCAGGAAGCGCGCCTTCTTGCCGTTGGCGTCGATCAGCGTGACGCGGCGCTGCGGCGCGGCGATCGCCAGCGGGATGCCGGGCAGGCCGGGGCCGCTGCCGAGGTCGGCCAGGGTGTCGCCCTGCACGTACGGCGCCACCGCCAGCGAATCCAGCAGGTGGCGCGTCACCATCGCCCCGGGTTCGCGCACCGCGGTGAGGTTGTAGGCGGCGTTCCAGCGTTCCAGCAGGGCGAGGTAGGCGAGCAGCCGCGCGACCGCGTCCGCGGGCAGGCTCAGGCCCAGCCGGGCGATGCCGTCTTCCAGCGTGTGTCGCAAAGCCTCGCGCTCGGCCATGCCGCGTGTATCCCCCTGTGCGGCGGCGGCCGCGACGGACCGCCAAGTATCCCGGCCGCGCCGCGCGGAATCCAGTGCGCCGGAAAAGCGAAGGCCCGCGCGCGGCGGGCCTTCGGCGATGCGGCGGCGCGTGACCGCTCAGGCGGCGAGGTCGAGTTCCACGCGCGTGACCAGCACGCCGCGTTCGCGCAGCGAAGCGTTCAAGGCCTGCTTGAGGCGAACGTTGCGCGCGCGTCCGTCCTCGGCGACGGGATTCTCGGCCTCGCGCAGCGCGTTCAGCGTGCGCGTGCGGATCAGCTCGTCGGCGCGCTCGATCACCGCGTCGGCGCGGTCCGGTTCCAGCACCTGCCAGTAGACCTTGCCGCGCAGCGCGGTCGGCGCGCCGTCGCCGGCCAGCGCGACGCGCTCGTCGAGCTGCAGCGCATGGCCGGTCAGGCTGATCTTGTGCGCCACCCGTTCGACCAGCGGCAGCACCATGTGCGTGCCCGAGGTCAGCATGCGCGTCGGCCGGCCGAGCCGGCGCAGCGTGTAGACCTGACCTTCGGGGATGCGCTTGATCGAGGCCGCGGCCAGCAGCAAGGCCAGGCCCAGCAAGCTCAATACGGCGATCGGGGGCAGCATAGTTATTCTCGATCAGCAGCTTATCGTTTCAAGCTCGACGCAAGGCCATCAAAAAGGCCGAAGGTCTTGCGTCCCCTGTATAAAACAGTCTGCCTTAATCACAATTTAACGGAATTGCCTGGTGCCCATCAAGCCGCAACCGGCACCGGCCGTCCGCGACCGCGCTCACATTCCCGAAGCATGGTTCGTGCCGCGGCGCGGTTCGTGACGGCGTTCTCGCGGTGGCGGCCGCCGCGAGGCGCGGCGCGGGCGGCGCGCCCGCCCGCGGCCGGGGCGATCGGCACGGCCGCGCCGACGCGCGTGGCCGCTACAATGGCCGTTTAGGGCAACCAGGCTCCGACCATGGGCTTTCCCGCGATCCGGATGCGGCGCATGCGCCGCGACGCTTTTTCGCGCGCGCTGATGCGCGAGACCGTGCTCACCCCCGCCGACCTGATCCTGCCGGTGTTCGTGCGCGAGGGGCAGGGCGTGCGCGAGCCGGTCGCATCGATGCCGGGCGTCGAGCGCCTCGCGATCGACGCGCTGCTGAAGGTCGGCGAGGAAGCGCTGCGCCTCGGCGTGCCGGCGCTGGCGCTGTTCCCCGTGCCCGACGCGTCGGCGAAGAGCGAGGACGCGCGCGAGGCGTGGAATCCGGACGGCCTGGCGCAGCGCGCGGTGCGCGCGCTGAAGCGGCATCTGCCGGAGCTGGGCGTGATCACCGACGTCGCGCTCGATCCCTACACCACGCACGGCCAGGACGGCCTGGTCGACGCCTCCGGCTACGTGCTCAACGACGAAACCACCGCGGCGCTGGTGCGCCAGGCGCTGGTGCAGGCCGAGGCCGGCGCCGATTTCGTCGCGCCGTCGGACATGATGGACGGCCGCATCGGCGCGATCCGCGAGGCGCTCGAGGGAGCCGGGCTGATCCACACGCGCATCCTCGCCTACTCGGCGAAGTACGCGTCGAGCTTCTACGGCCCGTTCCGCGATGCGGTCGGCTCCGCGGCCAGCCTCGGCAAGGGCGGCAAGCACACCTACCAGATGGACCCGGCCAACGGCGACGAGGCGCTGCGCGAGGTCGAGCTCGATCTCGCCGAGGGCGCCGACGCGGTGATGGTCAAGCCGGGCCTGCCGTACCTCGACATCGTGCGCCGCGTGAAGGAGCGCTTCGGCGCGCCGACCTTCGTCTACCAGGTCAGCGGCGAGTACGCGATGCTGAAGGCGGCCGGCGCGAACGGCTGGATCGACGAGCGCGCCTGCGCGCTGGAAGCGCTGGTCGGCATCAAGCGCGCCGGCGCCGACGCGATCCTCACCTACTTCGCGCTGGACGCGGCGCGCTGGCTGAAGTCGGCGTAGCGCGGCCCCGCGAGGGGCCGGCGCCTGTCGCGGCAACGACGACACGCGCCGCAATTCCCGCCTCCCGCTTCTCGACGCTACTGCCATAATCGCCGCGTATCTCGCGGAGCGCGTCACGTGGACACGCAAGGTTTCCTGCAGTACGCGGTGATCTTCCTGCTGGCGACGGTGGTGGCCGTGCCGCTGGCGAGGCGCTTTCATCTCGGCGCGGTGTTCGGTTACCTGCTCGCCGGCGTCGTGATCGGCCCGTTCGGGCTCAAGCTGGTGCACAACCCGGACAACGTCGCGCGCATCTCCGAACTGGGCGTGGTGCTGCTGCTGTTCGTGATCGGCCTGGAGCTGTCGCCGCAGCGGCTGTGGGTGATGCGCCGCGCGGTGTTCGGCGTCGGCCTGGCGCAGGTGTTGCTGACCACGCTGGTGATCGGCGCGGTCGCGCATTTCGGCTTCGGCGTCAGGACGCACGCCGCGGCGGTGATCGGCGCCGGGCTGGCGCTGTCCTCGACCGCGTTCGGCCTGCAGATCCTCGCCGAGCGCAAGGAGCTGAACTCGGCGCACGGCCGCCTCGGATTCGCGATCCTGCTGTTCCAGGATCTGGCCGCGATCCCGCTGATCGCACTGATCCCGCTGCTCGGCCGGCCGCTGGAACAGCCCGACGGCCCCGACCTGGCCGGCGCGCTGCGCGTGGTCGGCGTGATCGCCGTGGTGGTGGTCGGCGGTCGCTACCTGCTGCGGCCGCTGTTCCGCGCGGTCGCGCGCACGCGCATCCTCGAGGTGTCCACCGCGACCGCGCTGCTGGTGGTGATCGGCACGGCCTGGCTGATGGAACTGGTCGGAGTGTCGATGGCGCTGGGCGCGTTCCTCGCCGGCCTGCTGCTGGCGGACTCCGAATACCGCCACGACCTGGAAGCCCAGATCGAGCCGTTCAAGGGCCTGCTGCTCGGCCTGTTCTTCATCAGCGTCGGCATGTCGGTGGACCTGTCGCTGCTGCTGAAGCTGCCGCTGCAGGTGGCCGTGCTGGTGCTGCTGCTGCTGGCGCTGAAGGCGCCGCTGCTGGCCGGCCTCGGCCGCCTGGCCGGCGGGCTGGATGGCGCCGGCGCGCTGCGCGTGGCCGCGCTGCTGGCCGGCGGCGGCGAATTCGCCTTCGTGGTGTTCCAGTTGGCGCATGACAGCCGGCTGCTGAATTCGGCGCACCACGACCTGCTGGTGCTGGTGATCACGCTGTCGATGGCGTTGACCCCGCTGCTGGTGATCGCCGTGGCGCGCGCGCTCGGCAACGCGCCGCACGCGCCCGAGCGCGCATTCGACCGCATCGAGGCCGAGACGCCGCGGGTGATCATCGCCGGCTTCGGGCGGATGGGGCAGATCGTCGCGCGCGTGCTGCGCGCGCACCGCATCCCGTTCACCGCGCTGGAGAACTCGATCGAGCAGGTTGAGTTCTCCCGGCGTTTCGGCAGCACGGTGTTCTTCGGCGACCCGGCGCGGCCGGAGCTGCTGCGCGCGGCGCAGGCCGACAAGGCCGAGATCTTCGTGCTCGCCACCGACGATCCGGAGGCGAACATCCGCACCGCGCGCGTGGTGCGACGGATGTACCCGCACCTCAAGATCGTCGCCCGTGCGCGCAACCGCCAGCACGCCTGGCGGCTGATGGACCTCAACGCCGGCAGCGTGGTGCGCGAGACCTTCCACTCCAGCCTGAAGATGGCGCGCAAGACGCTCGAGGGCCTGGGCCTGGCGCCGGAAACGGCGGCCGCGCACGTCGATGCGTTCCGCCGCCACGACGAGGAGTTGCTGCACAAGCAGTACCTCGTCTACGACGACGATGCCGCGCTGGTGCAGACCGCGCACGAGGCGCTGCTGGACCTCGAACAGCTGTTCGAGGCGGACGCGCGCGAGCCGATGCCGCCCGCGGGCGAGGGGAAGTCGAGTCCGGACAGCGCGCTGCTGGACTAATCGGCGGACTGCGCCGGCTGGCGCAGGGTCTGGCGCACGCTGGGCACGCTGCGCTCGCCCAGCTCGACGGCAAGATCGGCGTAGCCGAGCAGGCGCGCGACGTCGGCGGCGGTGCGCCCCAGCCCGTCGAGCGCGCTGCGATCCGCGCCGCGCGCCAGCAGCAGGCGCGCCGGCGCCAGCAGCGCGTGGATCGCGCAGGCGTGCAGGGCGGCGACGCCGCGGCCGTCGGCGTGGTCGAGGTGCGCGCCGGCGTCCAGCAGCACCGGCACCAGCGCGCCGAGATGGGTGGGGTCGCAGGGGACGTCGTACTTCGCGTGCGCGCCGAGCAGCAGCAGCAGCGGCGTCAGGCCTTGCGCGTCGGCGCGGTTGACCTCGGCGCCGCGCGCCAGCAGCGCGTCCAGCAGGCGCCGGCAGCGCAGGCTGTCGCGACTGTCGAAGCAGAACTGCGCGGCGGCGTGCAGCGCGCCGCGGCCGCGCGCATCGACCGCGCGGATGTCGGCGCCGCCGTCCAGCAGCGCCTCGACGACATCGGGATGGCCGAGCGCGCCGCCGATCATCAGCGCGGTCACTTCGCCCGGCAGGCGCTGGTCGACCGGCGCACCGCGCGCCAGCAGCGTCTTCAGCAACGCGGCGTGGCGCGCGCCGGCGCAGGCGGACAGCGCGGTGGCGCCGGTGTGCGCCTGCAGGGTGGCGTCGGCGCCGGCGTCGAGCAGCCGGCGCGCGGCTTCGGCGTGGCCGCCGCCGCAGGCGCGGATCAGCGCGCTGGCGCCCTTGGCGTCGCGGGTGTCGACCGCGAAACCGAGTTCGAGCAGCTTGCCGGCCGCCTCGGCGTCGCCGCAGGCGGCCGCGGCGGGCAGGTCGTCCGCGCGCAGCGCGCGCCCGGGCAGCGTCCACAGCGGCCAGCGCAGCCAGCGCTCCAGCGCGGCGTCGCCGCGCGCCAGGGCGAGGCCGAGCACGGTCTCGCCGGTGGCCGCGGCGGCTTCCGGGTCGGCGCCGGCGGCGACCAGCGCGCGCACCAGCAGCAGCGCGTCGGCGCGCGCCAGCGCGGCGTGCAGCGGCGTGCGCCCGGCGCGGTCGCGCGCGTTCGGGTCGGCGCCGCGCGCCAGCAGCAGGCGCGCCAACGCGTCGAGG
>NZ_JBDKSX010000036.1:0-16371 GCF_039680435.1 Mizugakiibacter sp.
CGCCTGCCTGATCGGCATCCGCGCGACGCTGCTGGACGGCGTCGTGGTGCGCCGCCACGGCTTCGTCGGCGCCGGCGCGCTGGTGCCGCCCGGCAAGACGGTCGGCGAGGGCGAGCTGTGGCTGGGCAGTCCGGCGCGCTGCGTGCGCAGGCTGGACGAAGGCGAGATCGAGCGGCTGCACTATTCCGCGCAGCACTACGTGCGCGTCAAGGACGCGCACCTCGCCTCGGCCGGCTGAGCCGCGCGCGGCGCGGTTTCAGGCGGCGTCGGAAGCGGGCGCCGCGCCCTCGCCCAGCGCTTCGCGGGCGCGCTGCTGCAGCGCGGCCCAGTGGCGTTCGTAGGCGTCGGCGCGCGGCGTGGTGCTGGCGATCTGGCGCAGCACCGCGGCGTAAAGCTCCAGCTTGCGCCCGGCCTCGGCCAGCGCGGCCTCGGCTTCGCCGGCATCGACCACGCGCCGCTTGCGGTCGCGGCACACGCCGATGCAGGGCTGCGGCGCCTCGATGCGGCCGCAGCCGATGCACTGCCAGACTTCGATCACGTCCATCGCATTCACCGCGCGTGCGGATACCCGCGACCAGCTTAGCGCCGCGGCGGTGGGTGCGGCTGACGTGGGTCAAGCGCGCCACGGCGGATTCCGCCCCGCAGGAGCGGCGGCGCTGCGCCGTCCGTGCCGTGGCGGGCGGAACCCGCCCTACGCCGCGGGCGGCGCCGCCGGCTCGGCCGGCTCGGCCGGCGCGTCGTCGCCGCCGCCGGGGGTGATCTTCAGGATCGAGTGGCGCAGTTCGCGCGACAGGATCACGCGCGCGTCCTGCGCGATCTCGGCCAGCTCGGGGACGAAGTCCAGCTTGCCGCCGGCATCGGGCCAGATCACGCGGCGCTCGCGCAGCTTCTGGATGAAGCCGCGGAACAGGCTCTTGTCGAAGAATTCCGGCGCGGTCAGCTCGTGCAGCATGCCGAGGCGCTGCGCGGTCAGCGTGCAGGCGCTCTCCAGCTCGGCGGCGCTGAGCGTGCGCGGGCCGTTCTTCACCAGCGCGGCGATCGCGATGTAGTAGCGCTCGAACGCCTGCAGCAGGCTGCGCGCGATGGTGCGCAACCGGTAGGCCGCGTCGCCCTGGCCCGGGCCGCGCTCGTAGACGCGGCCCTCGCCGCTGGATTCGAGCAACCCGCGCTGCACGAAGAAGTCGAGCGTGGCCTGGATCTGCGCGCCGAAGCCGTCCTCGTCCCAGGGCAGGAACAGCTCGCCCTGCAGGAACGGATAGACCACGCGGCCGAGGCGCTGCACCGAGCTGCGCGCCATGCGCCGGTTGTTGAGGAAGCATGCCGCCACCCACGCCGCGGTGGCAAACAGGTGCAGCACGTTGTTGCGGAAGTAGCTGAGCAGCACCGCCCGGTCGCCCTCGCTGACCAGCACGTCGCCGAGCGGGTGCGCGATGCGGCGGATCCAGCCCATGCGCTCGCCGTAGGCGACGATCTCGGCCGGCGCGGCCGGGGTCACGGTGATGCGGTCGGAGTACGGCAACTGCTCCAGCAGCGCCTTCGACAGCTCCAGTTGCGCCAGCAGGTCGGCCTCGGCGATCGCGTGCTTGGGCGTGGACAGCAGCACCAGCGCCAGCAGGTTGATCGGATTGACGTCGGCGGCGCGGTTGATGTGCACCTGGATGCGCCCGGCCAGCGCGTCGATCACGCCGGGGAACCAGCCTTGCCGCGCGTCCACGTTTTCGCCGGCGTGGCGCCAGTCCGGCGCGGCGGCGTCCAGCAGCGGCGACAGGAACACCGGCTCGCCGAAGTTGATGGTGACGCGGCCGTAGCGCTGGCGCAGCAGCGTGCGCAGTCCGCGCAGCAGGCCGAGCAGCGATTCCTTCTCCTTCGGCTGGCCGGACAGCTCGCCGATGTAGCTCTTGCCCTCCATCAGCTTCTCGTAGCCGACGTAGACCGGCTGGAACACCACCGGCCGGCGCGGCGTGCGCAGGAACGCGCGCACCGTCATCGCCAGCATGCCGCCGCGCGGCGCCAGCAGGCGCCCGGTGCGCGAACGGCCGCCCTCGATGAAGTACTCCAGCGGCGCGCCGCGCTCGACCAGCTGCGCCAGGTACTCGTTGAACACCACCGAGTACAGCGCGTTGCCCTTGAAGCTGCGGCGCAGGAAGAACGCGCCGCCGCGGCGCAGGATCGGGCCGATCACCGGCAGGTTGAGGTTGACGCCGGCGGCGATGTGCGGCACCACGATGCCGCTCTGGTAGAGCTGGTAGCTCAGCAGCAGGTAGTCGGCGTGGCTGCGGTGGCAGGGCACGTAGACCACCTCGTGGCCCGGCGCGATCGCGCGCAGGCTGTCCAGGTGGTGCATGCCGATGCCGTCGTACAGCTTGTTCCAGAACCACGACAGCAGGAACGAGGCCGAACGCACCACCGGGTGCGAATAGTCGGCGGCGATCTCCAGCGCGTAGTCCTGCGCGCGCCGCCAGGCGCGCGCGTGGCTGATGCGCTCCTTGGCCGCGGTGGCGGTGATCGCCGCGCGCACCGGCTCGGCGATCAGCACCGCATCGACCACCGTGCGCCGATGCGACAGGTCGGGGCCGATCACCGCCGCGCGGATGCGGCGGAAGTGCGCGCGCAGCACGCGCGAGACCTTGCGCACCAGTCGCTCCGGGCGCTTCGCGCCGGCCTCGTCCAGCACCTGGCGCAGGCTGACCGGCGGCGAGAAGTGCACCACCGTGTCGCGACCGTTCAGCAGCAGCGCCAGCAGGCGGCGGAAGCGGCCGACCACCACCCAGTTCTCCGAGAACAGCACGCTGAACCAGCCGGACTGCCGGACCGGCGCGCGGCCGACGTAGATCGCCACCGGCACCAGCTGCACGTCGCGCCCGGACTGCGCCTCCAGCGCGTGCATCAACTGGCGCAGCGCCTCGCGCGGATTGCGCTTGCGCGTGCGCCCGAGCAGCCAGCCGTCGCGACGGCTGAGCGCGAACATCGCGCGCCGCTGCCGCAGCGGCAGGCCGCGGATCGGCGCCAGCGGGCTGGGCAGGCCGGCTTCGCGGCAGGCGCGCTCGAGGATCAGCGCGTCGGACAGGCCGTGGCGCTCGATCACGTAGCACACCGGCACGTCCGGCTTCAGCAGGGCGGCCGGTTCGGCCGGGTCGCGCTTCAGGCGCAGCCAGGGCTCGAGCAGGCGCCCGAGCAGGGAAAACCACCACGGCGCGTACGCGTCGGCGGTGTCTGGGGCTACACGCTGCTGCATCATTTCCATGATCCGGGGGCGGCCGTCGCGGCCGCGGCGCTTACTGCGCGGGCGGCTTGGCGGCGGGGGCGGCCGCGGCCGGCGCCTTCGCGGCGGCGGGCGGCGGGACCGCGCCGGGCGCCGGCGCGGAAACCGTCTGCGCGGCGCGGGCCTTGGCACGCGCTTCCAGCACGCCCTGGTCGTACCAGCGGCCGTCGCGCTGCAGCATGACGGTCTCGCCGCTGATCGGCTTGCCGAACAGCGTGTAGGTCACCTTCAGCCGCGCGGTCTGGCCGTCGTTGGCCAGCGTCTCCGCCTTGGCCGAATCCAGGACCTGGTCGAGGTCGAGGCCGTAGACGGCGGTCAGGCGCTTGAGGCCCTGCCAGGCGAGGCCGTACTTCTGCATCGCCTGCGCGTAGGGCAGCGCGCGCACTTCGTCGAGGGTCTTGAGGTCGAGCCTGCGCGCGGTGTCGCAGATCGCCGCGATCGCCTGCTGCGCCTTGGCCGGATCGGTCCAGGCCACACCCTGCGCCCACTGCGCCAGCGCCGCCAGCGCCTCCTTGGCCTGCGCCTTCTGCGCGGCGGTGAGGTCGGCGGACTGGTCGAGCGCGGTGCCGACCATGGTCTGGCCGATGCCGATCATCATCGGCACCTGGTCCTTGTACTGCTGCTCGAACGCGGCCAACTGCGGCTTGAGCTGGGCGAACAGCTTCTGCTCGGCGTCGGGCGCGGTCAGCCGCTGCATGGTCGCGGCGAACTTGCGGCGGTCCTCGTCGGTGATGTCGGCCACCGACAGGTGCTCGCGCGTCCACGCGTCGCGCTGCGCGCGGTACTCGTCCGGCGGCAGGGTGGCCTGGGCCAGGCCGTCGAAGTCGCCCGCCTTCAGCAGCCGCGCCGCGGCCAGCACCGCGCCGTCGGGCGTACGCGTGTCGACGGTCGGCGAGGCCGGCGGCTGCCTGCCGCAGGCGACCAGCAGGCCGATCGCGACCAGGGCGACAAGTGCGAGGCGGAACAAGGCCTTGGACATGGTCGGTTTCTGTCGGGAAAGTCGCGGGAGGTTAGGGGGTGCGGCGGGGCCAGGCAAGTGTGCGGCGCACGCCTGCGGCAGGCCGGACGGCGCCGCGACGACCGCGGATGATCGCACGATCCGGGTTCAGGGGCCGTTAGCCGCGCGCGCGAGCGCGGCCGGCGGACAAGAAAAACCCGATGGTCGCGGGACCATCGGGCTCAATCCGGACGGGCCGGAGGGGAAATGACCGAACCGGCGCCATCGGACCGGCACCTGGATTCGGCGCCGGCAATGCTACTTGGAACGCAAAGCTCATGCAATATCTGAGTTATTAGCTGCCAACTTCATGTTTCCAAACAACTTCGATCACTGCACGCGCAGCGCCGCACGCTTGGCGGCCCGGCGCTGTGGCAGTGGCTGCGCCCCATCGTTGCCGAACAGCGCCGGCTCCCAGGAGCCGTAGGTGGGGTTGGGCAGCACGAACCAGCGCTGGCCGACCCAGTCGAGATAGGGCTGCACCGCGGCGACGCGGCCGTTGGGGGTGTTGTCCAGCACGTCGAGGAAGTCGCCCAACTGGTCGCCGAACTGCATCAGCACGCGGTAGCGCTGGGCGATCAGCTTGCGCCGGCAGCCTTTCTCCGAGCCGACCTGCGCGCAGCCGGGCACGAGGGTGCCGAGGCCAAGGAAGCTGTCCTCGCCGGCCACCGGGAAGCCGTCGGCGCGCAGGTTGGCCAGCGTCGCCGCGTTCAGGTCCTGGGTGCGGTTGGACAGGTAGAACACCGCGACCCCGCGCGCTGCGGCCGCACGGGTGAACGCCAGCGCGCCCGGCAGCGGTTTCGCGATGCCCTCCTTGCACCACAGCGCCCAGCTGGAGGCGTCGAACTCCTTGCCGTCGCGGACCAGCCGCGCCGCGTAGGGCGAGTTGTCCAGCACCGTCTCGTCGATGTCGAGGATCACCGCGGGCGGCAGGCTGGCGACGCTGTTGCCGCGCTCGTCCCTGGGCAGCGCGTCCCAGGTCGGATCGGCCAGCGCGGCGGCGAGCTTTTCCTCGGCGTCGCGGTAGACCTCGCGGTAAACGAGATCGTGCTCGACCGCGGTCTGCGTCCACGCGACGGCGTTGAGGTTGTCGTCGGCGGGCACCGCGGCGGACGGCGCGATCGGCTTCGACGGCGCCGCGGCGCAGCCGGCCAGCAGCAGGACCAGCAGGGCGGCGTAGCGGGTGCGGCGCATGGGCGGCCTCTCCGGGCAAAGGGTGGACGGGCAACGCGCAAGCTTACCGCACGCGCATGCCCTCCCCGCCCCGGAAATCCGCAGGGCGGGTCGAGCCCTGCCCTACTCGGCCAGCAGCGCCGCGAGGCGCGCCAGGTGGCTGTCCGCGGTCACCTTCCCGATCGCCGCGTCGGCCGCCGGCTCGCGCCCTTCCCAGTGCAGGTCGTCGGCGGGCAGCTCCTTGAGGAAGCGGCTCGGCTCGTTCGCCAGCACCTCGCCGTAGCGGCGCGCGCGCGCCGCCCAGCTCAGCACCAGGTGCTCCTTGGCGCGGGTGATGCCGACGTACATCAGGCGCCGCTCCTCGTCGAGGCGGCCCTCGTCCAGCGCGCCCTCGTGCGGCAGCGTGCCGTCCTCCAGGCCGACGATGAACACGCAGCGGAACTCCAAACCTTTGGCCGCGTGCAGCGTCATCATGCGCACCGCGTTGCCGGGATCGTCGCGGTCGGCGTGGGTGAGCAGGGCGAGCTGCGCGGCGAGGTCGCCGGCGCGCGCGCCATCCTTCTGCATGGCGCGGAACCAGTCGGCCAGCTCGCGCAGGTTGCCCAGCCGGCGCTCGCGCGCGGCGGCGTCCGGCGCCTGCTGCGCCAACGCCTCGGCGTAGCGCGTGCGCGCCAGCACCGCCTCGACCAGCTCGGCGGCCGGCAGCCGTCCGGCCTCGCGGCCGAGTTCGTCGAGCAGCGCGACGAAGCCGGCCAGCGCCGAGGCCGGGCGCGCCGCGAGCTGCTTCAGCGCGGCGTCGCTGCGCGCGGCCTCCAGCAGCGAGACGTGGCGCACCTGCGCCAGCGCGGCCAGCTTCTCCAGCGAGGTCTGGCCGATCTCGCGCCTGGGCACGTTGACCACGCGCAGGAAGGCGGCGTCGTCGGTGGGGTTGGCGATCAGGCGCAGGTACGCCAGCACGTCCTTGACCTCGCCGCGGTCGAGGAAGGACAGCGCGCCGGTCAGGTGATACGGCACGCGCGCCAGGCGCAGCGCCTTCTCCAGCGCGCGCGCCTGGTGGTTGCCGCGATAGAGGACCGCGAACTCGTGCCAGCGCGCCTTGTGCTTCTCGGCCAGATGCACCAGCACGGCGGCGATGCGCTCGGCCTCGTGCTCGCTGTCCCTGCACTCGAGCACGCGGATCGGCGGACCCTCGGCGTGCTCGCTCCACAGCTTCTTCGCGTGCAGGTGCGCGTTGTGCGCGATCAGCGCGTTGGCCGCGCGCAGGATGCGCTTGCCGCAGCGGTAGTTCTGCTCGAGCTTGACCACCTTGAGCTGCGGCCAGTCGCGGCCGAGCTGGTCGAGGTTCTCCGGGTTGGCGCCGCGCCAGGCGTAGATCGACTGGTCGTCGTCGCCGACCGCGGTGAACGCGCCGCGCTCGCCGGCCAGCAGCTTCAGCAGCGCGTACTGCGCGGTGTTGGTGTCCTGGTATTCGTCGACCAGCAGGTAGCGCAGGCGCTCGCGCCAGGCCGCGCGCGCCTCGGCGTCGGCGTCGAGGATCGCCACCGGCAGGCGGATCAGGTCGTCGAAGTCGACCGCGTTGAAGGTGGCGAGGCGCTGCTGGTAGAGCTCGTACATCGCCGCGGCCTCGTGTTCGCCGGGCGAGCGCGCGCGCGCCAGCGCCTGTTCGGGCGACAGGCCTTCGTTCTTGACGCGGCCGATCAGGTGGCGCAGCGCGGCCAGCTCGTCCGGCTTGCGCGCCTTGCCGGCGAGATCCTTCAGGATCGCCTCGCTGTCGTCGGCGTCCAGCACCGAGAAGCCGCGGCGCAGCCCGGCGCGCGCGTGTTCGATCTGCAGGAACTTGAGGCCCAGTGCGTGGAAGGTGCACACGGTCAGCGCCTCGACGGCGTCCGCCTTGACCAGCTTGCCGACGCGCTCGCGCATCTCGCGCGCGGCCTTGTTGGTGAAGGTGATCGCGGCGATCTTCGCCGGCGCCAGCCCGCGCCGCGCGATCAGGTGCGCGATCTTCTGCGTGATCACGCTGGTCTTGCCGGAGCCGGCGCCGGCCAGCACCAGCAGCGGGCCGTCGCAATACTCGACCGCGGCGCGTTGTTGGGGATTCAGCACGGTAGCGGGAAACGGGAAGTGGAGAGTGAGGTTCGCCCGGGCCGCGCAACAGGGCGGCGTGTCGGACACGGCGGCGCTCGATACTGTGCCACACTTGCCGCGACTGTCGCTGCAGGCGTCCGCGCGGCCTCGTCCTTGCGCTCCCCATTTTCCACTCCCGACTCCCGGCGCTTCCATGGCCAAGCTCTACTTCTATTACTCGGCGATGAATGCCGGCAAGACCACCACGCTGCTGCAGAGCGCGCACAACTACCACGAGCGCGGCATGCGCACGCTGATCCTGACGCCGGCGCTGGACGACCGCTACGGCGACAGCGTGGTGGCCTCGCGCATCGGCCTGCAGGCGACCGGACGACGCTTCGCGCACGACGAGGATCTGTACGCGCTGGCCGAGGCCGACATCGCCGCGCGCGGGCCGCTGCACTGCGTGCTGGTCGACGAGGCGCAGTTCCTGACCCGCGCGCAGGTGTGGCAGTTGAGCGACGTGGTCGACCGCCTGCGCATCCCGGTGCTGGCCTACGGCCTGCGCACGGATTTCCGCGGCGAGCTGTTCGAGGGCAGCCGGTACCTGCTGGCCTGGGCCGACGACCTCGTCGAGATCAAGACCATCTGCCACAGCGGCAAGAAGGCGACGATGGTGGTGCGCGTCGACGCGCAGGGTCGCGCGGTCACGCAGGGGCCGCAGGTCGAGATCGGCGGCAACGAGCGCTACGTCTCGGTCAGCCGCGCCGAGTTCAAGAAGATCATGGCCGGCGAAGGCCGCGTCGAGCTGCAACAGGCGGTGCTGCCGCTGGGCGAGCCGGCGGAGCGCGCGCGATGAGCGCGCCCGCGCCGGTCTGGCCGCGACCGCAGTGGAGCGTGAGCGGCCAGGAGGCCGTGGTGCTGTGGTTCGTGTTCGGCGACTTCGACGCCGAGCTGCCGGTCGACGGCGCGGCCTATCGCACGCGCGGCGTGCCGGACGGCGTCGAGTTCGCGCGCTACCGCAACGCCGACCTCGCCGCGTGGGCGGGCTATCCGCTCGCCGGTTCGCTGGGGCGCCTGCTGGGCGAGGAAGAGCCCGCGCTGCTCGCGCGCGCCGCGCACGCGCAGGAATGCCTGGTGCTGCGCGGCACCCTGCCCGACCCCGCCGACCTCGACTACCTGCACGACTGCGTCGGTCTGATCGCCGCACTGAACGACCTCGGCGGCATCGCCGTGGTCGATCCGCAGATGTTGTCGATCTTCGATGCGGAAACGTGGCGCCGGCGCTACTTCGCCGACGCTGCGTTCACCGTGCGCGAGCACGTGCTGATCCTGTGCAGCGAGGACGCGGAGCACGCCGGCCGCCTGCACGTGCATACCCGCGGCATGCGCAAGTTCGCGCGCCCCGACCTCAGCATCCGCAACGTGCCCGCCGCAGCCGCCGGCGCCGCCGGCCAGCTCGCCGAGCGCTTCGCGCAATTCCAGGCGCTGGGCGGCCGGATTGCCGACGGCCACGAAGTCGCGCTGGACGACACGCTGGCGATGCGCGCGCGCCGCGCCGGCGACCTCGACGACCCCGCCTTCAACAACCTGCACGTGGCGCTGGTCTGGCCGCTGTGATCAGTGCTGGCAGCGCGGGCAGTAGAACGTGGAACGCTGCCCCAGCGTGACCGCGCGCAGCGCGGCGCCGCACGCGCGGCAGGGTTCGCCGGCGCGGCCGTACACGGCCAGCTCCTGCTCGAAGTAGCCGGGTGCGCCGTCGGGCGCGAGGAAATCGCGCAGCGTGGTGCCGCCGCGCGCGATGGCGTGGGCGAGGATGCGCTTCACCTCGTCGGCGAGCCGCGCGTAGCGTGCGCGCGACACCTCGCCGGCCGCGCGCTTCGGGTGGATGCCGGCGGCGAACAGCGCCTCGCTGGCGTAGATGTTGCCGACGCCGACCACCACCGCCTGGTCCATCAGGAAGGTCTTGACCGCGGCGCTGCGGCCGCGCGACAGCGCCCACAGGTGATCGCCGTCGAAGGCATCGCCGAGCGGCTCCGGCCCCAGCCCGGCCAGCAGCGGATGCACCTTGCCCGGCGGCTGCCACAAGAGGCAGCCGAAGCGGCGCGGGTCGGTGTAGCGCAGCACGCGGCCGGAATCGAGCGCGAGGTCGTAGTGGTCGTGCGCGCCGACCGGCGTCTGCGGCGCCAGCACGCGCAGGCTGCCCGACATGCCGAGGTGCAGCAGCGCGCTGCCGGCGCCGGTGTGCAGCAGCAGGTACTTGGCGCGGCGCTCCACCGCGTCGATGCGCCGGCCCGGCAGCGCGGTGCGGATCGCGCGCGGAATCGGCCAGCGCAGATCCGGCCGGCGCAGCAGCACGCGCGTGACGCGGTGGCCTTCGACGTGCGGGGCGATGCCGCGGCGGGTGGTCTCGACTTCGGGCAACTCGGGCATGGGATGGCGTCAGCGACTTGCGCGGGCGATGCAGGGCGGGCCTTGGCCCGCCGCTGCTTCGTCCGAGACGTTGCGATGGTGGGCCAAGGCCCACCCTACGCGCATGGCGTCACCTCGATGAGGGGTCGGCCAATTCGCGCCGCGGATCCGCCGCAAGATAATGCGTGTAGCGATCCGCCACCAGCGCCACGCGCGACCCCGCCTGCACGTAGCGCGCGCGCTCGAACGGCGCCAGCGCGCCGAAGGCCAGCGTCTCGCCGTCGAGCGTCAGCGTCGCCGCCGGCGGCGCCAGCCCGATCTTCGCCGGCGCGAAATCCGCCAGCGGCCGCCACTGCAACGCCGGCGCGGCGGCGATCGCGACGAGGCCGGCGAGGCGCGCGTCGTCGGCGCGGCCGGCCTGCGGCGCGGTCATCCACCAATGGCCGTCGCGCTTCTCGAAGCGGCGCGGCGGACCGTCGGCGAGCCGCACCTCGACGCGCGTCACCGCGGCCGGATCGAGCGCGAGCAGCGTGCCGGGATCGTCCGCCCGCTCGCGGCGCAACTGCCACGCGACCGCGGCCAGCAGCGCGGCGACGCCGGCCGCCAGCGCGAGACGACGGACGACGATGCGGCGCATCAACGGCGGCGCCGGCGCCAGGCGATCGCGCCGCCGGTGCCGAGCAGCAGCAGCGGCAGCGCGAACAGGAAGCCGAAGGTCAACGCAGTCAGCCCGCGCTGGCCCAGCGCCAGGCTGCGGTCGGGCGCGCCGCGCGCGGGCAGGTCGACCAGCGCGTCGTCGCCGAGCAGCCAGTCGAACACGCGCTCGCCGAGCGCGCGGTTGCCGCCGTTGCCGAGGAAGCTGTTGGAGAGGAAGTCGCCGTCGCCGATCACCACCGCGCGCTGCTCGCCCTTGTCCGGGCTGGGCGACAGCCGCGACAGCGCGAGGCCGAAGTCGAGCGGGCCGCGCAGCTCGCCGCGGTCGGCGTCCTGGCGGATCGGCGCGCCGCCGGCGCCGGGCGCGACCGGGCCGGTTTCGTTCCAGCTCTGCGCGGAGGTGCGCAGCAGCGGCGCCGCCGCCCACGCCGCCGAGCCCTGCAGCGTCGCCAGCGCGGCGGCCTGGGGGAACAGCGTGGAGAGATCGAAGCCGCGCGTGATGACGTGCGGCGGATACTGCGTGACGACGACGAAGCTCGGGTCCGGCACCTTGGCCGCGGCGCCGCTGGCGTCGACCAGCGTGCCCGGCAGCACGCGCACGCCGAGCGCCGCGGCCAGCGGCGCGAGGCCGAGGTCGTCGCCGCCCGGTTCGGCCAGCCACAGCAGGTTGCCGCCGCGCGCGAGGTAGTCGGTCAGCGCGGCCACCGCGCGCGGCGCCAACGCCGCCTGCGGGCTGGCCAGCACCACCAGCGCCGCGTTCTGCGGCACGCCCGCGGCGGCATCCAGGTTGACCGGCACCGCGCGCATGCCGCGCGCTTCGATCTGCGCGATGAAGGTGCCGAGGTCGGCGTTGGCCTGGCCGTCCGGACGGCGCTCGCCGTCGCCGGTGACGAACGCGACCAGCCGTTCGCCGCCGCGCGCCAGGCGCTGCAGCGCGTTGGTGAAGTCGCGCTCGTTCAGCGTCACCAGCCGCTCCTTGCGGCCGTGCCAGGCGATGGCGAGCTCGCCGTCGACGCTGATGCCGGCCGCGCGCATCGCCGCCGGGTCCTGCTCGGGATCGACGAAGCGCAGCGCGAGGTCCGGCTTGAAGCGCCGATAGCGCGCGACGAACGCGGCGATGGTGGGTCGGAGCCCACTGCCCGGCGTGGCGTAGCTGGTCACCTCGACCGGCCCCGCGAGCTGCGCCAGCACCGCCTGGCTCTGCGGCGCCAGGCTGGCGCGCGCGTTCGCGCTGCAGTCGGCGACGAAGCCGTAGCGGGTGGACAGGAACGCGATGCAGCCGGCGCCGAGCAGCAGCAGCAGCGCGACCAGCCAGGCGTCGAGACGTTCGCGCATCAGCCGCGCGTCCTTTCCGCCGCCAGCCGGCGCGTCGCCAGCGCCAGCGCCAGCGCGACCACCAGCGCGAAGTAGATCAGGTCCACGCTGCCGACCAGCCCACGCAGCAGCGGCTGCACGTGCGTGGCCATGGCAAGGTAGTTGATCGCGCCGTTGTCGAGGCCCTGGGCGCGCGCGCCGGCGTCGATCGCCCACAGCGCCAGCGTCAGCGCGAACGCCGCCGCCGCGGCCAGCGCCGGGTGCGAAGCGAACGTCGAACAGGCCACGCCGATCGCCGCCAGCGCAGCGGTCATCAGCGCCACGCCCAGCAGCGCGGCGGCGAACTTGCCCCAGTCGAGGTGCGTGGCCGGCGCCAGCGCCAGCGGCATCGCCGCCGCCAGCAGCAGGATGCCGGCCAGCCATGGCAGCGCGCCGAGGTACTTGCCGAGCACGATCGCGCGCGGCGACTGCCCGCAGGCGAGGAGCAGCGGCAGCGTGCGCGCGCGGCGTTCGCCGGCGAGCGCGTGCATGGTCAGCAGCGGCGCCACCAGCAGCAGCACCTGCGCGGCGGCGGCGAGCAGCGGCACGGCGACGAGGTCGGTGTAGCCGGGCGCGTCCGGTTGCGCGGCCAGCCGCGCCTGCGCCTTCAGGAAACCGTCCAGCAGCAGCAGGAACTGCCAGGCCAGCCAGGCGAGGCCGACCGCGGCCAGCGTCCACGCGAACGGCCGCACCACGAGACGCTTCAGCTCGAGGCGGGCGACGGCGCGCGCGCTCATGCGGCCACTGCCCCGGCGGCGATGGCGAGGAAGGTGCGCTCGAGCGCGCTGCCGTCGCCCAGCGGCGCGTCGTGGCGCAGGCGGCCTTCGTGCAGGATGGCGACGCGGTCGCACACGGCGGTCACTTCCGGCAGCAGGTGGGTGGACAGGATCACCGCGCGCTCGCGGCCGAGCTCGCGGATCAGCACGCGCAGGCTCGCCGTCTGCACCGGGTCGAGGCCGTTGCCCGGCTCGTCCAGCACCAGCAGCGGCGGATCGTGCAGCAGCGCCTGGGCGAGGCCGACGCGCTGGCGCAGGCCCAGCGAGAGCGCGCCGCACAGGCGCCGCGCGACGGCGCCGAGGTCGAGCCGCGCGAGCGCCGCCGCGACGGCCGTGCGGCGCGTGGCCGCAGCCATGCCGCGCAGGCGCGCGCAGGCGTCGAGGTATTCGGCCACGGTCAGTTCGGGGTACAGCGGCACCTGCTCGGGCAGGTAGCCGACGTGGGTGCGCGCGGTCTGCGGATGTTCGGCGAGGTCGCGGCCGTCGATGCGCACCGCGCCGCGGCTGGGCGCCAGCACGCCGGCGATCATCGCCAGCGTGGTCGACTTGCCGGCGCCGTTGACGCCGAGCAGGCCCAGCACCGTGCCGCGGTCGAGCGTCAGGCGCAGGTCCTGCACGATCTCGCGGCCGGCGAGGCGCCGGCCGACGCGATCGAGGACGAGCAGGTTGTGATCCGTGCCGTGCATCGCCACATTGTCACGGCGTGCATCGCGGCACCGCAACCATGCTGGCGGGTACGGCAAGGGCCGCGTAGACTGCAACGCGTTGTTTTCCTTCCCCCTGCACAGCTTTCCCATGACCGATCTTCTGCTCGACTTTGCCGCGCGCGGCCTGACCGGCGCCGGCTGGGCCACCTGGCTGGTCTACCTGCTGGTGGTCACGCAGTTCACCATCTTCGCGGTGACGCTGTACCTGCACCGCAGCCAGGCGCATCGCGGCGTGGACTTCCACCCCGCGCTGGCGCACTTCTTCCGCTTCTGGGCGTGGCTGACCACGGCGATGGTCACCAAGCAGTGGGTGGCGATCCACCGCAAGCACCACGCGCATTGCGAGACCGAGCAGGATCCGCACAGCCCGCAGGTGTTCGGCATCGACAAGGTGTTCTGGCAGGGCGCCGAGCTGTACCGCGCGGCCGCCACCAACGCCGCGGACATGGAGAAGTACGGCCGCGGCACGCCCGACGACTGGCTGGAACGCCACCTCTACTCGCGCCACCCCGAGTGGGGTCCGACCCTGATGGCGATCATCAACATCGCGCTGTTCGGCGCGGTCGGCCTGGCGATCTGGGCGATCCAGATGCTGTGGATCCCGGTGTGGGCCGCGGGCGTGGTCAACGGCATCGGCCACTGGTGGGGCTACCGCAACTTCGAGACCGCCGACACCGCGACCAACCTCACCCCGTGGGGCGTGTGGATCGGCGGCGAGGAGCTGCACAACAACCACCACGCCTTCCCCAGCTCGGCCAAGTTCGCCCTGCGCCGGTTCGAGGTGGACATCGGCTGGGGCGTGATCCGCCTGTGCGAGAAGCTCGGCCTGGCCAAGGTGCTGCGCGTGGCGCCGACCCTGGACCTGCGCCCGAACGTCGCGCTGCCCGACACCGAGACGCTGAAGGCGGTGCTGACCCACCGCTTCCAGGTGATGACCGACTTCTTCCGCGGCGTGATCGTGCCGACCCTGCGCGAGGAAGCCGCGCACGCCGGCGAGGGCCTGAAGGCGACGCCGCGCAAGCTGCGCCGCGCGCTGGCCAACGGCGGCCGCTGGCTCGACGCCACCTCGCGCGAGAAGCTGACCACGTTCGTGCGCCAGCGCCCGCGCCTCGCCACCGTCTGCGAATTCCGCGCGCGCCTCGCCGCGCTGATGGAGCAGCGCGGCCCCGACGCCGCGTTGGCCGGCCTGCAGCAGTGGTGCCGCGAGGCGGAAGCCAGCGGCATCCGCACGCTGCAGGCGTTCGCCGCGCGGCTGAAGGGCTACGCGGTGGCATCGCGCTGACGTCGAGCGACCTGTCGCACGCAGAAGCCCGCCGCAAGGCGGGCTTTTCGTTTCTCCCGCCGCGCGGCCAAAAGAAAACCCGCCACGGTGGGCGGGTTTTCGAGGTGCCGCAGGGAGGCAGGGCTTACTTGATCTTGCCTTCCTTGTAGATCACGTGCTTGCGGACGACGGGGTCGTACTTCTTGACCTCCATCTTGTCCGGCGTGTTCTTCTTGTTCTTGTCGGTGGTGTAGAAGTGGCCGGTGCCGGCCGAGGAGATCAGGCGGATCTTGTCGCGCTTGGAAGCCATGGGTCAGTCCTCCTCAGATCTTCTCGCCGCGGGCACGCAGCTCGGCGATCACGGCCTCGATGCCCTTCTTGTCGATGGTGCGCAGAGCCTGGTTGGACACGCGCAGCTTGACCCAGCGGTTCTCGCTGGGCACCCAGAACCGGCGCTCGTGCAGGTTGGGCAGCCAGCGGCGGCGGGTCTTGTTGTTGGCGTGCGAGACGTTGTTGCCGACCTGCACGCGCTTTCCGGTGACTTGGCAAACTCGGGCCATGATGTGCTCCGAAAGCTGTAGGGCCGCCCTTTGGCCAGGACGGCATCGGCCCAGCGGCCTGGCCCGGTCGGACCGGGTTGCGCCACGCGGTGCTGGAATCGGCCGCCGCATGCGCCCGGACCGCGCCCCGGGACGCCCCCGGCCTGGGCCGGGTCGGCGTGAAACAGCTGATCATTATGGCATCGCCCGCGCGCGCGCGGCAAGCGCGACACCGGCCGGCAGGGTGCAGCGCAGCCGCCAGTGTGGGACAATCCCCGCCTTTGTCCGATCTTATTCGAGGGGAGTTCGAGCACCATGGCAGACAACACGCCCGCCCAGGCCAACGGCCAGGCCACGCAGGCGCAGCTGGCGCTGCAGAAGATCTACGTCCGCGACGCGTCCTTCGAGGCGCCGAACGCCCCGCAGATCTTCCAGGAAATCGGCGAGAGCCAGCAGGCGCCGCAGGTGCAGCTCAACCTCAGCCACAAGGCCGACCAGTTGGCCGACGGCGTCTTCGAGGTCGTGCTGACCCTGACCCTGACCTGCACCCTGCAGGACCGCACCGCCTACCTCGCCGAGGTGCACCAGGCGGGCATCTTCGACGTCGTCGGCTTCGCCGACGCCGAGCGCGACGCGATCCTCGGCAGCTACTGCCCGAACGTGCTGTTCCCGTACGCCCGCCAGATGATCTCCGACCTGGTGGTCAACGGCGGCTTCCCGCCGTTCCTGCTGCAGCCGATCAACTTCGACGCCCTCTACGGCGAGCAGCTGCGTCGGCGCGCCGAGGCGCCTGTCGCCAACGCGTAAGCGATGGAGAAGCGACCGACGGTCGCGGTGCTGGGCGCCGGCTCGTGGGGCACGGCGCTTGCCGCGCTGCTGGCCCGCAACGGCGCCGCCACCCGACTGTGGGGGCGCGATCCGAAGGCGCTGGCGGCGATGGCCGCCACGCGCCGCAACGCGCGCTACCTGCCCGACTGCGAGCTGCCGGCCGAACTGACGTTCGAGCCCGACCTCGGCAAGGCGCTGGACGGCGTCGACCTGGCCCTGATCGTGGTGCCGAGCCACGCCTTCCGCGCGCTGCTGGACGAGGTGGCGCCGCGGCTGCCGGCGGGCGCCGGCCTGGCGTGGGCGGTGAAAGGATTCGAGCCCGGCACCGGCCGCTTCCTGCACGAG
>NZ_JBDKSX010000037.1:0-59747 GCF_039680435.1 Mizugakiibacter sp.
GATGATCGTGACCGGGTGGATGTAGCTCTCGTACAGCACGCCCAGCACGATGTAGATCACCACCAGCGCGGCGAGGATCAGCAGCACCTCGTTGCCGAGCGAGGCGGAGAACTCGGCGGCCTTGCCGATGAACTGGCCGCGCAGTTGCGGCGGCGGATTCATGCCGCGCGTGACTTGCCCGATCGCGTCCACCGCCTGCGACAGCGAGTAGCCGGGCGCGAGGTTGAACGAGATCGTCACCGCCGGAAGCTGGTTCTGGTGGCTGACCACCAGCGGCGCGCTCACCACCGAGGCGCGCGCCACCGCCGACAGCGGCACGGTGCCACCGGTGTCGTTGAGCGTGGCGTCCAGCGAGGCATTGGCCAGCGTGGTCGCGCGCCCGCCGTTGGCGTTGCCGCTGGTGCGCACGGTCAGCTTGTCCAGCAGGTCGCGGCCGGTGCGGAATTGCGGCGCCACCTCCAGCACCACGCGGTACTGGTTCAACTGCGTGAAGATGGTGGTGATCTGGCGCTGGCCGAAAGCGTCGTACAGCGTGTCGTCGATGCTCTGCACCGGCACGCCGAGGCGGCTGGCCTGGTCGCGGTCGATGTCGAGCTTGAGCTGCAGGCCCTGCGCGGCGAGGTTGTTGCCGACGTCGGCCAGCTCCGGGCGCGCGCGCAGCGCGGCGGTGTAGCGCACGGCCCAGTCGGCCAGCTCGGCCGCGTTCACGTCCTCCAGCGCGTACTGGTAGTCGGTCGGCGCCACCCGGCTGTCCAGCTCGATGTCCTGCACCGGCTTGAGATACAGCGCGACGCCGGGGATGTTGGCTGCCGCGCGCTGCAGGCGCGCCTGCACCGCATCCAGGCCGTCGCGCTGGCCGCGCGGCTTCAGCACGACACTGAGCTGGCCCTGGTTGAGCGTCGGGTTGATCGCGCCGGCGCCGACGAACGCGGCCACGCCGGCCACCGCGGGGTCGCGGCGCAGCACCTCCGCCACCGCCTGCGTGCGCTGCAGCATCGCCGGGAAGGCGATGCTCTGGTCGGCTTCGACCACCGCGGTGATCAGGCCGGTGTCCTGCTGCGGCAGCAGGCCCTTCGGGATCAGCAGGTACAGCGCCACCGTGACCAGCACCGACAGCGCCGCCACCGCGATGGTCAGGCGCCGGTGCGCGAACACCCGGTCGAGGCTGCGCGCATAGGCGTCGAGCAGGCGCCCCCAGGCGGTGTGCGCGCCGCGCGCTTCGGCCTCGTCGTCCTTCGGCAGCGCGCCGGGCTTGAGCAGGTAGGCGCACATCATCGGCGTCAGCGTCAGCGACACCAGCGCGGAGATCGCCACCGCGATCGACAGCACCCAGGCGAATTCGTGGAACAGGCGTCCGGTCACGCCCGGCATCAGCAGCAGCGGCAGGAACACCGCGATCAGCGACACCGTCAGCGATATCACGGTGAAGCCGATCTCCTTCGCGCCCAGCTCGGCGGCCTCGCGCGGCTGCCGGCCCTGCTCGATGTAGCGCACGATGTTCTCGATCATCACGATCGCGTCGTCGACGACGAAGCCGGTCGCGACGGTCAGCGCCATCAGCGAGAGGTTGTCCAGCGAGAAGCCGGCGAAGGTCATCACGCCGAAGGTGCCGAGCAGCGACAGCGGCACGGCGATGCTGGGGATCACCGTGGCCCACAGCCGGCGCAGGAACACGAAGATCACCGCGACCACCAGGAACACGGTCAGCAGCAGGGTGAACTGCACGTCGCGCACCGAGGCGCGGATGGTCACCGTGCGGTCGGCGAACACGCCGAGATCGACCCCGGCCGGCAGCACCGCCTGCAGCTCGGGCAGCATCGCGCGCACGCGCGCCACGGTGTCGACGATGTTGGCGGCGGGCTGGCGGCGGATGTCCAGCAGCACCGCCGGCTTGCCGTCGGCCCAGGCGGCGAGCTGGTCGTTCTCGACGCCGTCGACCACCTGCGCCACGTCGCCGAGCCGCACCGGCGCGTTGTTGCGATAGGCGATGATGATGTCGCGGTACTCGCCGGCCGAGGCGAGCTGGTCGTTGCTGCCGATGGTGTAGGACTGCACCGCGCCGTTCAGCGTGCCCTTCGGCCCGTTGACGTTGGCCTGCACCAGCGCCTGGCGCACGTCCTCGAGGGTCAGGCCGAGGTTGGACAGCGCGGCCGGATTGACCTGCACGCGCACCGCCGGCTTCAGGTTGCCGGCGATGCTGACCAGGCCGACGCCCGGCACCTGCGCCAGCTTCTGCGCGATGATCGAATCGGCGTAGTTGTTGACCTCGCGCAGCGGCAGCGTGGCGGAGGTCAGCGACAGGGTCAGGATCGGCGCGTCGGCCGGGTTGACCTTGTTGTACACCGGCGGGTAGGGCAGGTTGTTCGGCAGCGTGCCCTTGGCGGCGTTGATCGCCGACTGCACGTCCTGCGCGGCGGCGTCGATGTCGCGGCTGTCGTCGAACTGCAGCACGATCGTGGACAGCCCGAACGCGCTGTCCGAGGTCATCGTCTTCAGCCCGGAGATCTGGCCGAACTGGCGCTCCAGCGGCGTGGTGACCAGCGCCGCCATCGTGGTCGGGCTGGCGCCGGGGTACTGCGTGCCGACCTGGATGGTCGGCGCGGCGATGTCCGGCAGCGCCGACACCGGCAGCGCGCGGTAGCCCATCACGCCGAGCAGCAGGATGGCCACCATCAGCAGCGAGGTGGCGATGGGCCTGCGGATGAACGGCGAGGAGATGCCCACCTCAGCCGCCCCGGCCGCGACGCCTGCCCTGTGCGGCCTCGATCCTGGCCGGCGGCGGCGTCTGCCCCGGCGCCAGCGCCAGCACCTTCGCGCCCGGCTTCAGGCGGAACTGGCCCTCGGTGACCACGCGCCCGCCCGCCTTCAGGCCGGAGGTGATCAGCAGCGCGTCGTCGCCGGCCTCGCCGCCGACCTGCACCGGCTGCATCAGCACGGTCGAGTCCGCCTGCAGCAGATAGACGTAGCTGCCGTCCGGCCCGCGCTGCACCGCCTGCGCCGGCACCACCAGCCCGCCCTGCACCGTGCTGACGCGCAGGCGCACGTTGACGAACTGGCCCGGCCACAGCTTGCCGTCGGCGTTGGGGAATTCCGCCTTCAGCTTGAAGGTGCCGGTGGCGGAGTCGATCTGGTTGTCGATCACCTTGAGCACGCCGCTGGCGATCGGCCGGTTGTCGGCGCGGTTCTGCGCGGTCACCGGCAGCGCGGCGTCGCTGCCGCCGCCGCCGCGCACCAGGTCGAGGTCCTGCTCGGGCAGGGTGAAGATCACGCTGATCGGGCGCACCTGGGTCAGCACGACGATGCCGTTGGCGTCGGAGGGCTGCACCACGTTGCCGACGTCGACCTGGCGGATGCCGGCCAGGCCGTCGATCGGCGCGATCACGCGCGTGTAGCCGAACTGCACGCGCGCGCTGTCGACGTTGGCGGCATCGGCGGCGACGGTGGCCTCGAGCTGGCGCACGGTCTGGCGCTGGTTCTCGAGGTCCTGCGCGGCGACGAAGTGCTGCCGGATCAGGTCCTGGTAGCGCCGCAGCGTGCTGCGCGCCGCGACCAGTTGCGCCTCGTCCTGCTTCTGCTTGGCCTGCGCCTGGTCGAGTGCCGCCTGGTAGCTGCGCGGATCGATCTGCGCGATCTGGTCGCCGCGCCTGACTTCCTGGCCTTCCCTGAAGCCGAGCGACTGCAACTGGCCGCCGACCTGCGGGCGCACGGTGACGGTATTCAGCGCCTGCACGGTGCCCAGCGCGTCGAGGTAGACCGGCACGTCGCGGCGCTGCACCGGCACCACGGTGACCGGCACGGCGGCGTCCGCGTCGGCGCCGCCGCGCTGCGGCCGGTGCTGGATCGTCCGCCAGGCGAGCAGGCCGATCACGGCGGCGCCGGCGACGATAAGCGCGATCTTCCCACGCGACATGCGGTTCTCCCTTGGGTGATGGTCGGCGCCGCCGTCCGCGGGCGACCGATCTCACGTTAACGCAGTTGCGCCGCGGGGGATGACATGCCTTTCGGCCTAGGGGCCGCGCCGCGCTGTCCGCCGATCCGACTCAGACCGGCGGGATGCCCGAACGTTCGCCAAGGCCGCGTCGGCGGCGCGTGCGGCGGGCCGTGCGGCCCGCCGGCGCGTGATGCGCGGTTACTCTTCGGCCGCCGCCGTGCGCAGGGCGCCGACCGCGGCCGCGCCGTGGGCGACGTGCGCGTTCGACAGGTTCTTCATCAGCGGCAGCAGCACGACGGCCAGCGCGAGGCCGCCCACCGCCAGCCAGCCGAGCCGGTTGAACAGGTCGGTGTACAGCGGCAGGGTCTGCAGCGGATCGGCGACGTTTTCCGGCACGCTGGCGTAGTTCGCCACCACGCTGCCGAGGTACTGCGAGATGCCGGTGGCGACGTAGTAGGCGCCCATCATGAAGCCGCCCATGCGCGCCGGCACGTAGCGCGCGATCATGGCGAGGCCGAGGCCGCTGACCAGCAGCTCGCCCAGCGAGTAGAAGCCGTAGCCCCAGATCATGAACCACGACGACACCTTGCCGTCGACCGCGAAGCGGCCGCTGATGCCGTAGATGAAGAAACCGATCGCGACCACCGCGAAGCCGATCGCGAACTTGCCGGCGATCGGCAGGTCGCGGCCGTTGCGGCCGAGGCGCGTGTAGGTCAGCGCCAGCAGCGGGCTGAGCAGCATGATCCAGATCGGGTTGAGCGCCTGGTACTGCGCCGGCTGCCAGGTAAACAGGTTCAGGCCGAGCAGGCTCTGGTTCCAGTCCACGTTGCGCAGCGCGAACAGCGTCAGCGAGGTGGACATCTGCTGGTAGAAGATGAAGAACAGGATGGTCTGCGCGGTCAGGATCAGCACCGCGATCAGGCCGGCGCGCTCGCTGCGCTCGCTCTTCAGGATCATGTAGGCGAAGATGGCGAGGATCGCCAGCCCGGCGCCGTACACGCACCAGCGGCCGATCTGCTGGTGCTGCAGCACGAACGCCACCGCGAACAGCGTCAGCGCGCCGACGCCCAGCACCGCGCCGAGGCGGCCCCAGCGCACCGGCGCGTCGTCCGGCTGCGAGCCGACCGCGGCCAGCGTGCGGCGCATCAGCAGGTAGTTCAGCAGGCCGAGCACCAGGCCCGCGCTGCACACCGCGAACGCCGCGTGCCAGCCCCAGTGCTCCTTGATCCACGGCGTCAGCAGCATCGACACCGTCGAGCCGATGTTGACCGCCATGTAGTAGATGGTGAACGCGCTGTCGATCTTGGCGTCGTTGCCGTCGTAGATGCGGCGCACCAGGTTGCCGGCATTGGCCTTGAACAGGCCGTTGCCGACCACGATCACGCCCATCGCGCAGTACAGGAAGTACAGGCTGTCCGACGGCACCGCCAGCAGCGCGTAGCCGACGGTCATGATCGCCGCGCCGATGGTCATGGTGCGGCGCGTGCCCAGCACCTTGTCGCCGATCCAGCCGCCGATCGCCGGCGCGGCATAGACCAGCGCGGTGAACGCGCCCCACACCAGGTTGGCCTGGTCGTCGCTGAAGCCGACCTTCTGCACCATGAACAGCACCAGCAGTGCCGCCATGCCGTAGTAGCCGAAGCGTTCCCACATCTCGATCAGGAACACCGTGCTGAACGAGCGGGTCTGGGATACCGGGGGTGTCTGCGTCGTCATGTCGATTCCGCTGCCTGGGGTTGAATGCTCTGGCGCATCGGGGGAGACGACGGTCGCCAACGAGGTGTCGCCGCCTCCGGTGGAGGGCGGGCGAACCGGCCAAGGTTAGCGCATGACGGCGCCGGGCGCGCGGGACGGGCCTATGGCACTAAGATGGCCCTTGACTCACTAGGGGAGAGGGAGGGCTATGGCACTGATCAAATGCGCAGAATGCGGCCGGGATATCAGCTCACTGGCGTCGGCATGCCCAGGCTGCGGCGCGCCCACAAAAGAGGTTGCACAGGTTGAGCCGATGACGATTCAGGCGACGTCGAAGCAGTACAAATCCATGCAACTGCTTGGCGTGCTGTTGGTTCTCGTGGGGGTTGTTGCGGGAATCGCCGAGGCGCCGGTGTTCGGAGTGACCACAGGCGTGTTGGGGCTGGCGCTCTACATCGGCGGCCGCATAGGAGGTTGGTGGGCAAACGGGTAGCCGGTAGGGCGGAATCCGCGCAGCGGCTTCCGCCACCGGGCGACCGGCTCGGCGGAAGCGCCGCTTTGCGGCGGTTCCGCCCTGCGGACGACGCGGCTCAGAAATTGCGGTCGCCGCCGATCAGGTCGCCGAGGCCGCCGAGCAGCGAACCCTCGCCGCGACGCTGGCCGCCGCCCTGCGGCGCCGCCGCCAGCATGCGTCCGGCCAGGCGCGAGAACGGCAGCGACTGGATCCACACCCGGCCGGGGCCGGTCAGGGTGGCGAGGAACACGCCTTCGCCGCCGAACAGCATGCTCTTGATGCCGCCGACCGCCTGCACGTCCATGCTCACGCCGTCGGTGAAGGCGACCACGCAGCCGGTGTCGATGTCGAGGCGCTCGCCCGGCGCGAGCTGGCGCTCGACCACGGTGCCGCCGGCATGCACGAATACCCAGCCGTCGCCCTCGAGCTTCTCCATGATGAAGCCTTCGCCGCCGAACAGCGCGGTGAGGATGCGCTTCTGCAGCCAGATGCCGAGCCGCACGCCGCGCGCGGCGCACAGGAAACTGTCCTTCTGGCAGATCAGCCGGCCGCCCAGCTCGGCCAGGTTCATCGCCATGACGGTGCCCGGGTAGGGCGCGGCGAAGGCGACACGCGCCTTGCCGCGGGCGCCGGCGTGGGTGAACAGCGTGGTGAACAGCGACTCGCCGGACAGCACGCGCTTGCCGGCGCCGAGCAGCTTGTCCATCAGGCCCGCGCCCTGGCCGGCGGCGGAACCGTCGCCGAACACGGTATCCATGCGCACGACGGCTTCCTTGTACATCAGCGCGCCGGCCTCGGCGATCGCGCTCTCGCCGGGGTCGAGCTCGATCTCGACGAACTGCATGTCGGAGCCGACGATGCGGTAGTCGATGGCGTCGGCGCCGGCGCCGCGCGGCAGCGGGGGCGGCACGCTGGCGGTCGTCCCCAGCTCGGGCACGTCGCCGATGCGCTTCCACGCGGCGAAGCCTTCCTTCCAGCAGTGGCCGTCCGGATTGCGCCGCGCCTGTTCGCGCGCCTGTGCCGCGTCGAACGGGCCGATACGGTTGCCGCCGTAGCTGAAATACCACTGTTCCATGGGCGAACTCCTGCGGGAATTGGCCGAGTCTAGGCAAGCGCCCCGGGCGCGGCGAGTGCGCCTTGTCACGCCCGCCGGGGCGGCGTCGGGCGGGCCGCGTGCAGTATGCTTGCGGCATGCGTCCCTACCTCGACCTGCTGCGCCACGTCCTCGAGCACGGCGCCGAAAAAAGCGACCGCACCGGCACCGGCACGCGCTCGGTGTTCGGCTGGCAGATGCGCTTCGACCTGGCTGCCGGCTTCCCGCTGGTCACCACCAAGAAGCTGCACCTGAAGTCGATCGTGCACGAGCTGGTCTGGTTCCTGCGCGGCGACACCAACATCCGCTACCTCAAGGAACACGGCGTCAGCATCTGGGACGAGTGGGCCGACGCCGAGGGCAACCTCGGCCCGGTCTACGGCCGCCAGTGGCGCGCCTGGCCGACGGCGGACGGCAAGGTGGTGGACCAGATCGCCTGGGTGCAGGACGAGATTCGCCGCAATCCCGATTCGCGCCGGCTGGTGGTCAGCGCCTGGAACGTGGGCGAGCTGCCGAAGATGGCATTGATGCCCTGCCACGCGCTGTTCCAGTTCTACGTGGCGGACGGCAAGCTGAGCTGCCAGCTCTACCAGCGCTCCGGCGACATCTTCCTCGGCGTGCCGTTCAACATCGCCAGCTACGCGCTGCTGACGCAGATGATGGCGCAGGCGACCGGCCTCGCGCCGGGCGAATTCGTGCATACGCTGGGCGACGCGCATCTCTACAGCAACCACGTCGAACAGGCGCGCGAGCAG
This sequence comes from Mizugakiibacter sp., assembly GCF_039680435.1. Classification (NCBI taxonomy): domain Bacteria; kingdom Pseudomonadati; phylum Pseudomonadota; class Gammaproteobacteria; order Lysobacterales; family Rhodanobacteraceae; genus Mizugakiibacter; species Mizugakiibacter sp. Next base: position 7,989 of record NZ_JBDKSX010000037.1, read on the forward strand.
CTCGCGCGCGCGCCGCGCCCGCTGCCGCGCCTCAAGCTCGATCCCGGCGTGCGCTCGATCTTCGACTTCCACTACGAGCACGTGGCCATCGAGGGCTACGATCCGCATCCGGCGATCAGGGCGCCGGTGGCGGTGTGATCCCGCAACCCGCGCCAAGGAGCCTGTGCCATGAGCATCTCGCTTATCGCCGCGCTGGACCACGACCACGCCATCGGCAAGGACGGCGTCATGCCCTGGCATCTGCCCGACGACCTCAAGCGTTTCAAGGCGCTGACCGTCGGCACGGTGGTGCTGATGGGCCATCGCACCGCGCTGTCGATCGGCCGCGCCCTGCCGGGGCGGCAGAACCTGGTGCTCAGCCGCCGCCACGAGGCGCCCTATGCCGGGCAGGACACGGTGCGCTCGCTGGACGAGGCGGTGGCGATCGCCGACGGCCGCGCGCTGATGGTGATCGGCGGCGGTGAGGTCTATCGCCTGGCGCTGCCACTGGCGCGGCGCATGTACCTGACCTGGGTGGACGCGCGCGTCGAGTCCGCCGACACGTTCTTCCCGCGCGTGCGCTTCAGCGAGTGGGTGGAAACCTCGCGCGTGCACCATGCAGCCGACGCCCGGCACGCCTGCGCGTTCGATTTCGTCGAATACGTGCGCGAGTGAAGGCGCTGCACGTCGTCGCCGGCGTCCTCGGCGACGCCGCGGGGCGGGTGCTGCTGGCGCAGCGTCCGCGCGGCAAGCATCTGGCCGGCCTGTGGGAGTTCCCCGGCGGCAAGGTGGAGCCGGGCGAGTCGGCCCACGTCGCGCTGGCGCGCGAGTTGCGCGAGGAGCTGGGCATCGAGGCGCACGGCTTCGCGCCGCTGATCTCGGTGCCGTGGCGCTATCCGGAGAAGACGATCCGGCTGCAGGCGCTGCGCGTCGCCGCCTGGCGGGGCGAGCCGCATCCGCACGACGCGCAGGCATTGCGCTGGGCGCTGCCGCGCGACGTCGACGCGGCGACGATGCCGCCCGCCGACCGTCCGCTGCTGGCCGCGTTGCGCCTGCCGCCGCACTATCTGGTCACGCCCGCCGATGCCGATCCGGACGCGCTGCCGGCGATGTTCGACGCCGCGCTGGCGCGCGGCGAGCGGCTGTTCCAGTTGCGCCTGCCGGGCCTCGCCCGCGACGCGCTGCGCGCGCTGGCGCAGGCGCTCGCCGCGCGCTGCCGCGCCGCCGGCGCCGATCTCCTGGTCAACGCCGACGTCGGGCTGGCGCGCGAGCTCGGCATCGGCGTGCACCTGCGCGCGGCGCAGTTGACGACGCTGGAGGCGCGGCCGCTGCCGTCCGGCGCGTGGGTGGCGGCGTCCTGCCACGACGCCGCCGAACTGGCGCGTGCGGCCGAACTGGGCGTGGACTTCGCCACGCTGTCGCCGCTGCGCCCGACCGCCAGCCACCCCGGCGCGCCGGCGCTGGGCTGGGCGCGCTTCGCGACGCTGCTCGAGGCGGGCGCGCTGCCGGTTTATGCGCTGGGCGGCGTCGGTCCGGACGACCTGACCCTGGCGCGCGTCGCCGGCGCGCTGGGCGTGGCCGGCATCGGCGCATTCTGGAACCGTGACGCCTGACGCGCAGGCGGCTCCGCGCGTCCGGCCTCGCGCGGCGTAAATGCAGGAGCGACCGTGGTCGCGACCGCGAGGTTCCGCTTGCCCGCGTCCGCCGCTCAGAGCCTGAAGCGATTGCGCACCGCGTGCGCGGTCGGATCGCCGGCCTGCTTGAGCGCGGCGCGCCTGAGATAGTCGGCGTGCAGCGCGGCGACCGCGGCGTCCAGCGCGTCTTCCGGACCGCCGTTGTCGATCACGTCGTCGGCCAGGGCGAGGCGCGAGCCGCGGCCGACCTGCGCGGCCAGCATGCGCCCGGCCTGCTGCGCGTCGATGCCGTCGCGGCGCATCAGGCGCTCGCGCTGCGCGGCCTCGGGGACGTCCACCACCAGCCGGCGGTCGACCCAGCCGTACGCCGGCCAGGTTTCCACCAGCAGCGGGATCGCCAGCACGCAGTAGGGGCCGCGTTCGGCGGCCACGCGCGCGCGCAGCCATTCCTGCACGCGCGGATGCACGATCGCCTCGAGCTTGCGGCGCGCCGCGGCGCTGGCGAACACGCGCTGGCGCAGGCGGCGGCGGTCGAGCGTGCCGTCGGCGGCCAGCGCTTCGTCGCCGAAGGCGGCAAGGATCTCGGCCAGCGCCGGCTGGCCCGGCGCGACCACCTCGCGCGCGGCCACGTCGGCGTCGTGCACGGCGACGCCGAGCGCCTCGAAGCGGCGCGCCACCGCGCTCTTGCCGCTGGCGACGCCGCCGGTCAGCGCGACCACGAACGGAGCCGGTTTCGCGCTCACCGCAATCCGGCCAGCCGCAGGTAGGCGCCGAGCAGGGCGTCGCCGGCGACGAACCACACCCAGCCGGCCGCGGCGAGGAACGGGCCGAACGGAATCGGCACCGAACGGTCCTGGCCGCGCAGCTTCAGCACGGCCACGCCGACCAGCGCGCCGATCAGCGAGGAGAGCAGGATCACCGGCAGCAGCGCCGACGGCCCCATCCACGCGCCCAGCGCGCCGAGCAGCTTGAAGTCGCCGTAGCCCATGCCTTCCTTGCCGGTGAGCAGCTTGAAGATCCAGTACACGCTCCACAGGCTGAGGTAGCCGATCGCCGCGCCGAGGATCGCCGCCGCCGGCGCCACGTACAGCGGCACCAGCGCCAGCAGCAGGCCCAGCCACAACAGCGGCAGGGTGATCTGGTCGGGCAGCAGTTGGGTGCGCACGTCGATGCCGGCCAGCGCGACCAGGCTCCAGGTGAACGCCAGCGCGGCGGCGCCCTGCGCGGTCGCGCCGAACTTCCACACCACCAGCGCGCTGAGCACGCCGGTCAGCAGCTCCACCAGCGGGTACTGCGGCGAGATCGGCGCCCCGCAGTAGCGGCAGCGGCCGCGCAGCAGCAGCCAGCCGAACAGCGGGATGTTGTCCCACGGCGCCAGCCGGTGCTTGCAGTGCGGGCAGTGCGAGGCCGTGCGCACGAGATCGGGCGGCGCGGGGTCGGCGTCGGCGTCGGGCAGCTCCAGCACGTCGCGCGCGTCGCGGCGCCAGGCGTGCGCCAGCCGCGCCGGCAGGCGCAGGATCACCACGTTGAGGAAACTGCCGACCAGCAGTCCCAGAACGGCTGCGGCGGCCGTGGCCGCCGCAGGGGAAAGCAGGATCGACGCGGGCATCGCGCGGCTTACACCGTGGCGGCCAGTTTGAAGATCGGCAGATACAGGCCGACGACCATGCCGCCGACCAGCACGCCGATGATCACCATGATCATCGGCTCGAGCAAGGTGCTGAGGGTGTCGACCGCGTTGTTGACCTCTTCCTCGTAGAACTCGGCGACCTTGAACAGCATCTTGTCGAGCGCGCCGGATTCCTCGCCGATCGCGGTCATCTGCACGACCATGTTGGGGAATATGCCGGTCTGGCGCATCGCCAATTGCAACTGGTGGCCGACCGCGACGTCCTCGCGGATGCGCTTGATCGCCTCGCCGTAGGTGACGCTGCCGGTGGCGCCGGCCACCGCGTCCAGCGCCTCGACCAGCGGCACGCCGGCGCGGAAGGTGACGCCGAGCGTGCGCGCGAAGCGCGCGATCGCCGACTGGCGCAGGATGTTGCCGATCACCGGGATGCGCAGCGACATGCGGTCGACGAAATGGGCGAACCTGTCCGAACGCTTGTACGCCGCCAGCGCGCCGACGACGCTGCCGATCAGCACGACCAGCATGAAGAACACGTTGTTCTTCACGAAGTCGGAAGTGGCGACGATCATCTTGGTGAACGCGGGCAGGTCGGCGCCGGCGTCCTTGAACACCTGGGTGAACACCGGCACCACGAAGATCAGCAGGATCATGCTGACGAGCAGCGCGACGGCCAGCACCATCATCGGGTAGAACAGCGCCTTCTTGATCTTCGACTTGATCGCCTCGATGCGTTCCTTGTAGGTGGCGACGGTGTCGAGCACGGTGTCGAGCACGCCCGCCGATTCGCCGGCCTTGACCAGGTTGCGGAACAGTTCGTCGAACTGCAACGGGTGGCGGCCGAGCGATTCGTACAGGGTGGAACCGCCCTCGATCGACGTCTTGATGTCGGCCAGCATGTTCTTCATGCGCGGGTTGCGCTGGCCGCCGGTGATGATGTCGAAAGCCTGCACCATCGGTACGCCCGACGCCATCATGGTGGCGATCTGGCGGCTGAAGACGGCGATGTCGCGCGGCTTGATGCGGCTGCCCGAGGCGCCGAACAGCGGCTTCGACTTCTCGCGCACCGTCTGCGGGTTCATGCCTTGGCGGCGCAGCTCGGCCTTGACGAGATTGGCGCTCTTCGCCTGCATCTCGCCCTTCATCTTGGTGCCGCGCTTGTCCAGCGCGATCCATTCGTACATGGACATCTGGCTGACCTGGGCGCGAGCGGCGCCGACGTCGCGGATGTTCTTGGCGGCTGCGGTGGCTGTGGCCATGGTTAGAGCCTGCTGGATGTCGGGACAGGGGCCGCGCGCACGATCAATCCTTGGTCACGCGGTTGATTTCGGCCAGGCTGGTGACGCCGTTCCTGACCTTGAGCAGGGCCGAGGCGCGCAGGTCGCGCACGCCGGCGCGCTTCGCCGCTTCGGCGATCTGCAGCGCGTTGCCGCCGGCCAGCACGATCTTCTGGATCTCGTCGGTCATCAGCATCACCTGGTAGATGCCGACGCGGCCCTTGTAGCCCTCGTTGCAGCCGGAGCAGCCGACCGCGTCGAAGATGTGCATCCCCGCATCGATTTCCTGCTGGGTGAAGCCTTCGGCGAGCAGCGCCGCGGCGGGCAGCTCCAGCGGCTTCTTGCAGTCGTGCAGGCGGCGCGCCAGGCGCTGCGCGATCACCAGCGTCACCGACGAGGTGATGTTGTACGGCGCGATGCCCATGTTCATCAGGCGCGCGATGGTCTGCGGCGCGTCGTTGGTGTGCAACGTGGACAGCACCATGTGGCCGGTCTGCGCGGCCTTGATCGCGATCTCGGCGGTTTCCAGGTCGCGGATCTCGCCGACCATGATCACGTCCGGGTCCTGGCGCAGGAACGAGCGCAGCGCGGCGGCGAAGGTCATGCCGCGCTTGACGTTCTGCTGCACCTGGTTGACGCCGGGCAGGCGGATTTCGACCGGGTCCTCGACGGTGGAGATGTTGCGGCCGTCGGTGTTGAGGATGTTCAGCGCGGTGTACAGCGACACGGTCTTGCCGGAGCCGGTCGGGCCGGTCACCAGCACCATGCCGTACGGCCGCTCGATGGCGCTGAGGAACAGGTTCTTCTGGTCCTCCTCGTAGCCGAGCTTCTCGATGCCGAGGCGCGCCGCCGAGCCGTCGAGGATGCGCAGCACCACCTTTTCGCCGAACAGGGTCGGGCAGGTGCTGACGCGGAAGTCGACCGCCTTGCCCTTGGACAGGTTCAGCTTGATGCGGCCGTCCTGCGGCACGCGGCGCTCGGCGATGTCGAGGCCGGACATCACCTTCAGGCGCGAGGCGATGCGCGTGCTCAGCTTGATCGGCGGCGACGCCACGCTGCGCAGGATGCCGTCCATGCGGAAGCGCACGCGGTAGTTCGCCTCGTAAGGTTCGAAGTGGATGTCCGAGGCGCCGCGCTTGATCGCGTCGACCAGCACCTTGTTGACGAACTTCACCACCGGCGCGTCGTCGTTGGCGCTGGCGTCGACACCGCCGCCGCCGGCCTCGCCTTCCTCGTCCGTGCTGCCGAGATCGAGGTTCTCCAGGCCCTCGGCGTCGTCGAGGCCGGCGATCGAGGGGCCGGCATTGTTCAGCGCGTGCTCGATCGCGCGCTGCAGGTGCTGGTCCTCGACCAGGATCGGCTCGACCGTGCAGTTGGAGTGGAACTTGATCTCGTCGAGCGCGCGGAAGTTGGTCGGGTCGGAGATGCCGACGAACAGGCGATTGCCGCGCTTGAACAGCGGCAGCGCGCGGTGCTTCTGGATCAGCTCCTCGCTGACCAGCTTCACCGGCATGTGCACCGCGTCCAGCGCGGTCACGTCGAACAGCGGCATGCCGAACTCGGCCGAGGCGGCGTTCGCCACGCGCGTGCCGTCGACCAGGCCGTGTTCGACCAGGTACACGCTGATCGGGATTTTCTGCTTGGCCGATTCTTCCGCCGCGGTGCGGGCGTCGGCTTCCGGCAAGGCGCCCTCGGCCACCAGCCGGCGGGCGATGCCCGTCAGTCCGATGACCGCGGTAGGGTTCATCTGGGTCGCCATAGGAATGTTCTGTAAGCCCCCGAATCCGCGGCCAATGTACCGCAAAAAGGCGCGACCGTGGCAGACCTGCCGCGGCGGCCCCCGAACGGCCCGCCCGCCGGTTTCCGAAGCTTCGCCGTTTGCCCGGGCGGCGGGAAGCGAACCCGGTCACGTTTGGGCCCGCGGCCCGCGATTCGTCCGCCTGCGGCGCGGGTTTCCTCCCCGGCAACGCAGGAGCGGCTGGGGGGAGGAACCCCGACCCCGGAATGCGATCCCGACCCCATCCGTCCCGCCGAGGCGGGGCGGGAGCCCACCGGCCGGGAAGGAAGTCGCCCGGCCTCAGGACCCGCCCAGCGCGCGGTGAACGGCGCGGATCACGCGTTCCGCCTGGGCGTCGTCCAGCGCCGGCGACAGCGGCAGGCTGGCCGTGCTGCGGCCCAGGCGCATCGCGTTCGGCCACTGCTCGGGACGCCAGCCGAAGCGCTGCTGGTAATAGGGATGCTCGGGCACGGCGAGGTAGTGCACGCCGGTGCCGATGCGCGCCGCGTTCATCGCCTCGAGGAAGGCGTCGCGGGCGAGGCCGCAGCGCGCCTCGTCCAGCATGATCGTGAAGAGGTGGTGCGCGTGGCGCGTGCCCGCTTCGGGCGGGGCCGGCAGTGCGACCGGCAGATCGGCGAAAGCGTCCATGTAGCGCATCCACAGCGCGGCGCGGCGGCGCCAGGCGGACTCGACGCGCGCGAGCTGGTGGATGCCGATCGCGGCCTGCAGGTCCATCATGTTGTACTTGAAGCCGGCCTCGACCACCTGGTAGTGCCGGTAGCCGCGGTCGCCGAAGCGGTGCCAGGCGTCCTTGCTCATGCCGTGCAGGGCCAGCACCTTGGCGCGCGCAACGTGCGCCTCGTCGCGGCCGAGGATCATGCCGCCCTCGCCGGTAACCACGTTCTTGGTGGCGTAGAAGCTGAAGCAGCCGAAGTCGCCGAAGGTGCCGGCCTTGCGGCCGCGGTACTCGGCCTCGATCGCGTGCGCGCAATCCTCGATCACGAGCAGGCCGTGCTTCGCCGCGATCGCCATGATGCGGTCCATCTCGCATGGCCGGCCGGCGAAGTGCACCGGCAGGATCGCGCGCGTGCGCGGCGTGATCGCGGCCTCGACCGCGGCCGGGTCGAGGTTCTGCGTGACGGGATCGACGTCGGCCAGCACCGGCGTCAGGCCGGCGTGGATGATCGCATTGACGGTCGCGCAGAAGGTCAGCGGCGTGGTGATCACCTCCGCGCCGGGCTCCAGTCCGGCGGCGACCATGGCGACGTGCAGCGCCGCGGTGCAGGAATTCACCGCCGCCACCCGCGCGGGCGCGACGCCCTTGAAGGCGGCGAAGTCGCGCTCGAACTGCGCGACGCGCGGGCCGGTGCCGAGCCAGCCCGAGCGTAGGCAGGCCTCGACTTCGGCGATCTCGGCCTCGGCGATGTCGGGCGCGCCGAAGACGAGGAAGGGTTCCGCCGCTGGGGTCTCGTTCATGCGTGGGGCGTCCGCGCCGCAAAGCGGCTATTGCATCCCAGCGCGCCGCTCGTCGCAAGCGTGCCCCTGCAGGAGCGGCCCACGCGCGTTTGCATGCGCACCGTCACGCCGGAACCGCCGCCGCTTCGCGTTATCATGCGCCGGTCGCACGGGGAATCGAGACCTTGCTGAGCATCGTTCTGCCCGCCAAAAACGAGGCGCCGGCCCTGGTCGGCCTGCTGCCGCGCCTGCGCGAGGCGCAGCCGGATGCCGAGATCATCGTCGTCGACGACGGCTCCAGCGACGGCACGCCCGCGCTGTGCGCGCAGCACGGCGTGCGCTGCCTGTCCTCGCCGTACTCGATGGGCAACGGCGCGGCGATCAAGCGTGGCGCGCGCGCCGCCGCCGGCGACGTGCTGGTGTTCATGGATGCCGACGGCCAGCACGATCCGGCCGACATCGCGCGCCTGCTGGCGCGGCTCGACAAGGGCTACGACATGGTGGTCGGCGCGCGCGACTGGGACGGCCAGGCCGGCGTCGGCCGCGGCCTCGCCAACACGCTGTACAACTGGCTGGCCAGCCGCATGACCGGCGCCCGCGTCGCCGACCTCACCTCCGGCTTCCGCGCGGTGCGCGCCGACAAGTTCCGCGAGTTCCTGCATCTGCTGCCGAACGGATTCTCGTATCCGACCACCAGCACCATGGCGTTCTTCCGCAGCGCCTACGCGGTCGCCTACGAACCGATCCGCGTCGTCCAGCGCATCGGCCGCAGCCACATCCGCCCGCTGCGCGACGGCGTGCGCTTCCTGCTGATCATCTTCAAGATCGCCACGCTGTACTCGCCGCTGAAGCTGTTCGTGCCGGCCAGCGCGCTGTTCTTCCTGCTGGGGTGCGTCAACTACGCCCACACGTTCCTTCACGAGGGGCGGTTGACCAACATGACCGCGCTGCTGTGGAGCGCGTCGGTGATCGTGTTCCTGATCGGGCTGATCTCGGAGCAGATCACCGCGCTGCTGTATCGGCCCTTGCATTGAAGGCGACCCCGCTCCGCACGCATCCTGCCGCGAGGTGCCGTCCGCTCATGCGTGTGCTCATGGTGAGTACGTCCTATCCGCGCGACGCGTCCGACTGGCGCGGGATCTTCATGGCCTACCTCGCGGGCGCGCTCGCCCGTGCGGACCAGGTCCAGCTCGCGCTCTGGGCGCCGCCGGGCGAGCTGCACGCGTGCGCCGCCTTCGCCACCTCGCCGCGCGAGGCCGACTGGTTGTCCGGGCTGATGGCCCGGGGCGGCATTTCGCACTGGATGCGCACGCAGCCGCTGGCGGGGCTCGCCGCGGCCTGGCGCCTGCTGCGCCTGCTGCGCGCCGCTTATCGGCGCCTGACCGACGTGGACATCTACCACATCAACTGGCTGCAGTGCGCACTGCCGCTGCCCGACAACGGCAAGCCCGCGCTGATCACGGTGCTGGGCAACGACATGAAGCTGCTGCGGCTGCCGTTGATGCGTGCCGCCCTGCGGCGCGCGATGCGGGGCCGCAAGGTCGCCATCTGCCCGAACGCGCGCTGGATGGACGCGCCGCTGCGCGCCGCGTTCGGCGACGTCGCGACCGTCATCCCGGTGGTTTTCGGCATCGATCCGCTCTGGTATGCGATCGAGCGCGACATCCGCGCGGGCGAGCCGCGCCGCTGGCTTGCGGTGACGCGCCTGACCGCGAACAAGCTCGGTCCGCTCTTCGAATGGTCGGAGCCGCTGTTCCGCGACGGCGCGCGCGAATTGCACCTGTTCGGCCCGATGCAGGAAAACATCGCGGTGCCGGCATGGGTCCACTACCACGGCTCCGCCACGCCGGAGCAGCTTGCGGGCGAATGGTTCCCTCGCGCGCACGGCCTGGTCACGCTGAGCCGGCATGCCGAGGGACGCCCGCAGGTGATGCTGGAAGCGATGGCCGCGGGGCTGCCGATCGTCGCCTCGCGCATGCCCGCGCATGCGGACATCGTCGCCGATGGCGTCACCGGCGCCCTGTGCGATTCCGCCGCGGCTTACGCCGACGCGCTGCGCGCCCTGGAAGATATCGGGACCAATCGCCGCTTCGGCGCGGCGGCGCGCGCCTGGGCCGCCCGCGAGATCGGCACCTGGGACGACTGCGCCGGCCGTTATGTAGACATCTACCGGCGGCTGCTGGGGCGCGATGCCGATGCGTGACCGCATCCTGATCCTCGGTGCCGGCGGATTCGTCGGCAGGCATCTGGCGCGAGCGCTCGCGCAGCGCGGCGAGCGGGTCATCGCCGCCGGCCGCAGCGCGTTCGATCCGGCCGCGGCGGGTATCGAGACGCAGGTGGGCGAACTGCGCGCGCCGCAGGACTTCCTGCCGCTGCTGGCGCGCAGTCGCGCCGTCGTGCATCTGGCGTCGGCTTCCACGCCGGGCAGCACCGCGGCACAGCCGCTGCTGGAGCTGGAACAGAACCTGCGCCCGACGCTGGCGCTGCTGCAGGCGCTGCAGGAGCATCCGGCGACGCCGCTGCTCTACGTGTCCTCCGGCGGCACGCTCTACGGCGCGCAGGACGACCGCCGCGCGGACGAATCCGCGCCCGTCTCGCCGCGCTCGTATCACGGGGCGGGCAAGATCGCCGCCGAGTCCTTCATCGCCGCCTGGTGCAGCCAGTTCCGCGCCGCGGCCACGATCCTGCGGCCCTCCAACCTGTACGGGCCGGGGCAGACCGAGCGGGCCGGCTTCGGCGTGATCCCCACCGCGTTCGGCAAGATCCTGCGCGGCGAGGCGCTGCACGTGTGGGGCGACGGATCGGCGATGCGCGACTACCTCTACATCGACGACTTCATCCGCCTGTGCATCGCCGTCCTCGACGCGGAGCCTTCGCGCGGGTCGCGCGTGGTCAACGCTTGCAGCGGCGCCAGCGTCAGCCTCGAAGCGTTGTTCGCCGAAATCGAGCGCGTGACCGGGCGGCGCCTGCAGCGCACCTACGATGCCTCGCGCGCCGTGGACGCGCCGCGCGTGAACATGGACGCGTCGCTGGCGCGCGAAATCTACGGCTGGATGCCGGATACGTCCCTGCACGAGGGGCTCAGGCGGACATGGGAATGGTTCGGCACTACCCGGCATTGAATCGCCCGGCGGCGCCGGACTGCTCGGTCTGCATCGCCAACTACAACGGCGCGGACCTGCTCGTCGATTGCCTGGATTCGGTGCTGGCGCAGCGCGGCGGCGTGTCGATCGAGATCATCGTCCACGACGACGCCTCCACCGACGGGTCGGTAGCGCTGTTGCGCGAACGCTATCCGCAAGTGGAACTGCTCGCGAGCGCCGACAACGTCGGCTTCTGCGTCGGCAACAACCGCATGGTGGCGCACGCCCGCGGCGCGTACGTCCTGCTGCTCAACAACGACGCCGCGCTGTATCCGGACGCACTGGAGACGCTGCTGGCGGATGCCCGCGCAAGGGCGCGTCCCTGCCTGCTGACGCTGCCGCAGTACGACTGGGAAACCGGCGTCCTCGTCGACAGGGGCTGCCGGCTCGATCCGTTCTACAACCCGGTGCCCAACCTCGACCCGCGGCGCACCGACGTGGCGATGACCATCGGCGCCTGCCTGTTCGTTCCGCGCGCGACGTGGGTGGAACTGGGCGGCTTTCCGGAGTGGATGGAATCGATCGGCGAGGACCTGTACCTGTGCTGCCTGGCGCGCCTGCGCGGTGTCGCCGTGGCGGTCGCGCCGCGCAGCGGCTATCGGCATCGCCAGGGCGTCAGCTTCGGCGGCAATCGCGTGCAGGCCGGCAAGCTGCGCACGACCTTCCGTCGGCGCCGCCTGAGCGAACGCAACAAGACGGCGACGATGCTCGTCTGCACGCCCACCCGGCTGGTCTGGCCGCTGCTGGCGCTGCATCTCGTCGTGCTGAGCCTGGAGGGTGCGATCATGGCCGCCTTGCGGCGCGATGCGCGGATCTGGCGCGAAATCTACGCCCCGGTCTGGGCGCTCGTCGCGTCCGGCCGGCACGAGCTGCGTGCGCGGCGCCGGCAGGTCCAGGCGGACCGGCGGATCGGCCTGCGCGCCTACGCCCGCGGGTTCGTGCCCGTGCCGCGCAAGCTGTCGATGCTGCTGCGGCACGGGCTGCCGACGGTAAGGTGAGTTTGCGACGAGCCGGAAGTTGCGTTCGGGATGATGCGGGATGGAATGGGGCGAGGAGCGGTCGTCCTCGCTCCGTCGGACTGCCCGCCGGCCTGGCCTGCGTCCGATCGGCAACGTGAGGCCGGAGGTGGTGTGCAGTAAGCTCTGGACAATGGGCCGATCGCCATGCGCGGCATGGCAAATGGCCATGAACGGCGACCATGACCGTATCGGTCCCGGCCGTATGTTCGGTTCATGTGGATAAGCGAGCGATGTTCAACGACAAATCCATCTTGATCACTGGCGGGACGGGATCCTTCGGCAAGAAGTACGTCAGGACGCTGCTGGAGCGTTACCGGCCGCGGCGCCTGGTGATCTATTCGCGGGACGAGCTGAAGCAGTACGAGATGCAGCAGGTGTTCAATGCACCATGCATGCGCTACTTCATAGGCGACGTGCGCGATCGGATGCGCCTGATCCAGGCGATGCGCGGCGTGGATTTCGTCATCCACGCGGCCGCGCTGAAGCAGGTGCCGGCGGCTGAATACAACCCCATGGAGTGCATCAAGACCAACATCCATGGCGCCGAGAACGTCATCCACGCCGCGCTCGAGAACGAGGTCGAGCAGGTGATCGCCCTGTCCACCGACAAGGCGGCCAACCCCATCAATCTCTACGGCGCCACCAAACTCGCGTCGGACAAGCTGTTCGTCGCCGCCAACAACATGGCGGGTGGGCACAAGACCACTTTCTCGGTGGTGCGCTACGGCAACGTGGTCGGGTCGCGCGGTTCGGTGGTGCCCTTCTTCAGGAAGCTGATCGAACAAGGGACGGACCACCTGCCCGTCACCGATGCCCGCATGACCCGCTTCTGGATCTCGCTGCAGCAGGGCGTGGACTTCGTGCTGAAGAACTTCGAGCGCATGTTCGGCGGCGAGATCTTCGTGCCGAAGATCCCCTCCGTGCGGATCGTCGATCTCGCTGCGGCGATGGCGCCCGGCCTGCCGCACAGGATCGTCGGCATCCGCCCGGGCGAGAAGCTGCACGAAATCATGTGCCCCGGCGACGATTCGCACCTGACGCTCGAGTTCGAGGATCACTACGTCATCAGGCCCACGATCACCTTCGTCAGCCGGCGTAACGAGTTCCACGTCAACAGGGCGGGTGAGGAGGGAAGCCCCGTGCAGCATGGCTTCGAATACAACTCCGGCACCAACCCGCGTTTTCTCGATGTTGCCGAGATCGCCGAGTTCAACAGGTTCGCCGAGGCCTGAGCCATGATTCCCTACGGTCGCCAGGACATCACCCAGGCCGACGTTGACGCCGTGGTGGACGTGCTGCGCTCGGATTACCTGACGCAAGGGCCGATGGTGCCGCGTTTCGAGCAGGCGGTTGCCGGCTATTGCGGTGCGAAGCATGCGGTGGCGGTCAACAGTGCGACATCCGCCCTGCACATCGCCTGCATGGCGCTGGGGCTGGGGCCGGGCGATTGGCTGTGGACGAGTCCGATAACGTTCGTGGCTTCGGCCAACTGCGCGTTGTACTGCGGCGCACAGGTCGATTTCGTCGACATCGATCCGGCGGCCTGGAACCTTTGTCCGACAGCGTTGGAAGCGAAGCTCGTCAAGGCCGAGAAGAAAGGGCGGCTGCCCAAGGTGGTGGTGGCAGTGCATCTGTGCGGGCAGCCGTGCGACATGCGGGCGATCCACGCGCTGGCGAAGAAATACGGCTTCCGCGTCGTCGAGGATGCGTCGCACGCCGTGGGCGGGCGGTACTGCGGAGAGCCGATCGGCACTGGGCGCTACAGCGACATCACCGTATTCAGCTTCCACCCCGTCAAGGTCATCACCACCGCCGAAGGCGGCATGGCGCTGACCAGCGATGACGGTCTGGCCGCCAGCATGGCGCTGCTGCGCAGCCATGGCATCACCCGCGATCCGGCGCAGATGACCCACGAGTCCGATGGCCCCTGGTACTACCAGCAGATCGCGCTCGGCTACAACTACCGCATGACCGAACTGCAGGCGGCGCTGGGGATCAGCCAGATGCGGCGCATCGACGACTACGTGGCGCGCAGGCATGCGATCGCGCGCCGCTACGACAGCCTGCTCGCCGCGCTGCCGGTCACCGTGCCGTGGCAGCATCCGGATGGCTATTCCGGCATGCACCTCTATGTCATACGCCTGAGGCTCGACCGGATCGGGCGCAGCCACCGAGAGGTCTTCGATGCCATGCGCGCCAGCGGCATCGGCGTGAACCTGCACTACATCCCCGTGCACACCCAGCCGTATTACCAGCGTCTCGGCTTCAAGCCGGGCGACTATCCCGAGGCGGAGCGGTACTACGCGGAAGCCATAAGCCTGCCGATGTTCCCGACGATGAGCGAGGAGCAGCAGGACGACGTGGTGGCGGCACTTCGCATGGCCGTGCAGCCGTGAAGCTTGCCATCATCCCGGCCCGAGGCGGCAGCAAGCGCATCCCGCGCAAGAACATCAAGCCGTTCTGCGGCAAACCGATCATCGCGTGGTCCATCGAGGCGGCCGTGGAGAGCGCTTGCTTCGACGAGGTCGTCGTCTCGACGGACGATGGCGAGATCGCCGAGGTTGCAAAGCGGTACGGCGCATCCGTGCCGTTCACGCGGCCGACCGGACTCGCGGACGACCACACCGGTACCGGCGCGGTGGTGGCCCACGCGATCGAATGGTTTGCGCGGCTTGGCAGGCCGCCGGAGCTGGCCTGCTGCATCTATGCCACGGCTCCGTTCGTGACGCCCGATGATCTCGTTAGAGGGCTGGACGTGCTCGAGCGCAGTGGCAGCGATTACGCGTTCGCCGTCACCGGCTACGCGTTCCCGATCCAGCGCGCCATCCGCATCAATGCGGCCGGCAGGGTCGAGATGTTCCATCCGGAACACTTCACCACCCGCTCCCAGGATCTCGAGCCGGCGTTTCACGATGCGGGACAGTTCTACTGGGGGCGTTCGTCCGCCTGGCTTGCCGGCAAACCGGTCTTCTCTCCGGACGCGTCGCCCGTCATCCTGCCGCGCTATCGCGTGCAGGATATCGACACGCCCGAGGACTGGACGCACGCCGAAGGCATGTTCGGCGCCATCCAAAATGGCGCGGCCGCCTGCTGCCAGCGCAACGACAAATGACGAGAGCAGAAACCATGCCCTACAAGACCGAGCAGGAAGCCTTCTGGGCGGGCGAGTTCGGCACGGAGTACATCGGCCGCAACGCCGGCGACAAGCTGCTCGCCGCCAACCTGGCCTTCTTCGCGAAGGCCCTTGCCAGCGCCCGTAGGGTGACCAGCTGCATCGAGTTCGGCGCCAACATCGGCATGAACCTCCGTGCCTTGCAACTGCTCCATCCGGGGCAGGAGCAGCATGCCGTCGAGATCAACGAGACCGCCGCAGCGGAACTCGGCAGGATCCTTCCGGCCGATCACGTCCACCGGGCGTCGATTCTCGATTTCGTCCCGTCGCGAACCTGGGATCTCGCCCTGATCAAGGGGGTGCTGATCCACATCCATCCCGACTGGCTGCCGCGGGTTTACGATGCGCTGCACGCCGCAGCCGGACGCTACCTGCTGGTATGCGAGTACTACAATCCGACCCCGCAGGCGATCAGCTACCGTGGGCACCGGGATCGCCTGTTCAAGCGCGATTTCTGCGGCGAGATCCTCGACCGGCACCATGATCTCGAATTGATCGACTACGGCTTCGCGTATCGACGCGATCCCAATTTCCCGCAGGACGACATCACCTGGTTCCTGATGGAGAAGCGCGGTTGAACCCGTGACGCACCGGACGAGGCTCGAAAGACGGTCGGATTGAGGATGGCTGCATGAAAGTCGCATTCCGTACCGACGCGTCCCTGGCCATCGGCAGCGGACACCTCATGCGCTGCTTGACGCTGGCGGATGCGTTGCGGAAGCGCGGCGCGGCCTGCACATTCGTCTGCCGCGAGCATCCGGGGCACCGCAACGATCTGGTCCGTGCGCGCGGCTTCGCGCTGCAGCCGCTTCCGCCGCCGACGGTATCGTCTGGCTTGCCGGGCGCCGGCAAGCCTCGACACGCGGGGTGGCTCGGTGCCGACGGGTCGGAGGACGCCGCGCAGACCATCGCCGCCATCGGCACGGCACGGCCGGACTGGCTGATCGTCGACCATTACGCAGTGGACGCTGCCTGGGAGCGCAGG
This sequence comes from Mizugakiibacter sp., assembly GCF_039680435.1. Lineage (NCBI taxonomy): Bacteria > Pseudomonadati > Pseudomonadota > Gammaproteobacteria > Lysobacterales > Rhodanobacteraceae > Mizugakiibacter > Mizugakiibacter sp. The sequence goes on from NZ_JBDKSX010000037.1 coordinate 24,057, forward strand.
CTGGGGCCCCATGTCCGGCGCATCATGGTCATCGACGATCTGGCTGACAGAAGCCACGACGCCGACCTGCTGCTGGATCAGAATCTCGGGCGGCGCGAAGAAGACTACGAAGCCCTTGTGCCGGCCGGCTGTCGCCTGCTCACCGGCCCTCTTTATGCGCTGTTGCGCCCCGAGTTCGCGCGGCTGCGCGAATACAGCCTTGCGCGTCGGCGCCGGCCGGGGCTCGGGCATCTGCTGATTGGTATGGGCGGCGTGGACGCCGACAACGCCACGGGCGCCGTGCTCGATGCCCTGCACCAGGCCGCGTTGCCCGTGGATTGCCGCGTCAGCGTCGTGCTCGGCAGCCAGGCGCCGTGGCTGGCCAAGGTGCGTGAACAGGCGGCCCGCCTCCGGCAGCCCAGCGAGGTGAGGGTGGACGTCGCGGACATGGCCGAGCTGATGTCCGAAAGCGACCTCGCAATCGGTGCCGCCGGGACCACATCGTGGGAGCGATGCTGCCTCGGCCTGCCGGCGATCGTGGTCGTGCTTGCGGACAATCAGCGCAGCAGCGCTCGCGCGCTCGCCGCGTGCGGGAGCGCACAGTTGATCGGGATGGCCGACGACATTGCCGCCAACCTCCCCCCGGCATTCGCATCGCTGACTCGGGCAGATGCCCTCGCGCGGATGTCCCAATCCGCCGCCGCCGTGTGCGATGGACGCGGTCTCGAGCGCGTCATCGAATACATGTATCCGAGTGAGGCATCCGTGCAGCCGGTTTGCGCCATGAGACCGATGGTTGGTGCGGATGTCGAGCAGGTCTTGCGCTGGCGGAATCATCCGGATATCCGTCGGTACATGTACACCCGGCACGAGATCAGCCCGGCCGAGCACGAGGCGTGGTTCGAACGGAGCCTGCGCGATCGCAGCCGCCACTTGTTGATTGCCGAAGAGGCCGGGCGGCCCCTGGGCTTCGTCAGTTTCAAGGAAACGGGATCCGACCGGATTGCCGAGTGGGGGTTCTACGCGGCGCCGGATGCGCCGAAGGGAACCGGGCGCAAGCTCGGTGCCGCGGCGCTTGCCTACGGCTTCGGCGCGCTCGGATTCCACAAGATTTGCGGTCAGGCCATGGACTCGAACGAGCGCTCCATCGCGCTTCACCGTGCACTCGGTTTTTCCGAAGAAGGAAGATTGCGCGACCGGGACCCCAGTGACGAGCGTTATCGCGTAGTGCTTTGTTTCGGTCTGCTCGCAGACGCATGGCGGCATGGGAAATGAGGGCCTGATGCATGTCGGATATCCCCAGCATTGCAGTTGCGGGCCGCAGGATCGCGGCCGATCGACCGCCCTACGTGATTGCCGAGCTGTCCGCGAACCACAACGGCAGGCTGGATACCGCCTTGAAGATCGTGGAGGCGGCGAAGGCCTGCCGTGCCGACGCCGTGAAGATCCAGACCTACCGCCCGGACACGATCACGCTGGATTCCGATGCCGAGGAGTTCAGGATCCGCGGTGGACTGTGGGACGGACGCACGCTCTACGAACTGTATGAAGAAGCGCATACGCCATGGGAATGGCATGCGCCGCTGTTCGAACACGCGCGCAAGCTGGGCATCACCATTTTCAGCTCGCCGTTCGATCGCACGGCCGTGGACCTGCTGGAGGATCTCGACGCGCCGGCCTACAAGATCGCCTCTTTCGAGGCCGTCGACCTTCCGCTGATCAAGTATGCGGCGAGCACCGGCAAACCCATGATCATCTCCACCGGCATGGCCGATGCCGAGGAGATCCAGGAGGCGATCGACGCCGCGCGCGCCGGCGGCTGCCGGGAGCTGGCCATCCTGCGCTGCGTCAGCGGCTATCCCGCGCCCGCTTCCGACTACAACCTGCGCACCATCCCGGACATGATCGAGCGCTTCGGCGTGGTCACCGGCCTGTCCGACCACACGCTCGACAACGCGACGGCCATCGCCAGCGTGGCGCTCGGCGCGTCCATCGTCGAAAAGCATTTCACCCTGGATAGGAGCGGTGGAGGCCCCGATGACAGTTTCTCGCTGGAGCCTGCCGAACTCGCCGCGCTCTGCAGCGGGGTGCGCACGGCGTGGGAGGCGCTCGGTGGCGTGGATTACGGCCGCAAGTCCAGCGAGCAGGGCAACGTGAAGTTCAGGCGATCGCTGTACTTCGTGAAGGACATGAAGGCCGGCGACCGCGTTACCGCCGATGCGGTCCGCAGCGTGCGGCCTGGTTACGGCCTTCCCCCCAAGTTTCTCGACAGCATCGTCGGCAAGAAGCTTGTCCGCGCGGTGGCGGCGAACACCCCGGTCGCATGGGAGCATATCGAGACTTGATACGGTTCGGAGTGCGTGCCGGGCACGACCATCTGCGGAGCGGGGACAACAGCGGCACACCATGAGCGGCAAGGCCTCCATCGTCATCGGTTTCACGCCTTTTCACCTCTTGCCCATGCTGGAGGTGCTGCAGGCGATGGAGGGCGACGCGTACTTCTTCCATCCGTCGGCCGACGACCCGCGCGTCGGCGCCGACGGGCGATGCCCCGTGTTCCTGGGGAAGTGCAACGACCCGCACCGGCGCCGCATCGAGAAGTACTTCCGCGCCGGCCGCGACATCGACGGGATCGCGAAGCAGTACGGCGAGGTCGATGTCTACGTTCCGCATCCCTTCAATCCGCTGTCCAATCGTGCGTTCTTCCATCCACGCGCGAGTGGGAGATTCATTTATCAGGATGGTCTGCTCAACTATTACGATGCGTTGAGCCCGCTTTCCTCCTTCATGCCACGCGCAAGGCAGATCGCCAAGGCGGCTGCCGCGGGGCTTCCGTACCGGGCCTACGTGGGGCATCTCAGCGGCGTCGACAGCCGCACGGTTTCCGGCGGCTTCTTCACGCATCCGGACCGGATCGTGCGTGCGGACCGCTTCCCGATCCTGCGGCAACTCCACTTCGGCCGCGGCAATGCAGGCAGCCGACCCGCTGCCGATGGCGGCACGCTGTTCCTGGACCAGCCGATCGAAGAGGTTGTCGATGCCGAGGTCGCGCGCGAACTGCGGCGGCGTACGCTCGATTACGTCAACCGCCTTGGCGGCAGCGTCCACTACAAGCCGCATTACTCCCAGAAGGACGCGAGGTGCTTCGACGCGGCATGGCGTCCGGTCGGGCGCGAGTTCGGCGCACTGCCCGCGGAATGGGTGGCGCCGAAGCTGGGCGTGGCCAACGTGGTGAGTTTCTTCACGTCGGCGTTGGCGAACATCGCCATGAGCAGCGATGCTGTTGCGTGCCATGCGACGGCCGCGCACGTGGTGCCGATTTCGATCGATGGCCGCCAGGCATCGCTGGCGGAACTGCTGTCCGGCTTCGGCGTGAAGACGGTCGATCTTCTCCCGCCGCGCCGTCGGTGAGCGGATTGCCGGCGCGTGCACGGGCAACTCGGGGCGCCGCTTACGAGTCCGACGTGGAGCGCCCGAATCGTGCGAGCGCCCAGAGCAGCAGCGCCGTGGCGGCCTGCGTGATCAGCAGCATGGCTACCGCGCCCTTGAGCCCGAAGCCGGGCACGCAGAGCAGGGCGGCGATCAGCAGCAGCGCGATGCCGGCGGCCTGCGCGAACACGCGCAGATAGCGCCGGCGGCTGGTGACGAGCACGTTGCATCCAAGCGCGTAAAAGCCGTACAGCATCGGTGATAATGCGAGCCAGCGCGCGGCTTGGGCGGCGGGTCCGAAACTTTGGCCGAGCAGGAACGGAAGAATGTCGCTGAGCACCCAGGCCGCGAACCCGGCCAAGACCCCGTAGACGAATGTGATTCCCACCAGGGTGCGCACCAGCCGTCCGTGTGCTTCGCGCCCTTGCTCGTAGGTGCGGAAGAGCCGCGGCAGCGCGGCCATGCCGAGCGAGGTCGCAGGAATGGCCAGGACGGCGACAAGACGATATGCGGAGCTGTAGATGCCCGCCACTTCGCTGCCGGCGAGTTTCAATACCAGCGTCTTGTCCAGCGAGGTCATGCCCGTCTCGACCAGGCGCATGAGCGAGAAGCCGAAGCCTTCGCGCATGTCCCTGCGCTGGAGCGAGAACGGCGCCGCTGGCGGCGAGAGGAGCACGCGCACCAGCGCGATGGCGCAGACAGCAGCCAAGACGGACGCCACTGCGTGGAAGGGCAGATAGAACTCCAGTGCCGGCGCCTTGGCCAGCAGCAGGAACGCGCCGGCCGCGAGCAGGTTTCCGATGGGGATCAGCACGTAGAGCGCTCCTGCCCAGCCCATGCGCTCGTGCGCCTGAAAGGCGTAGCTGGCGAGCACGGTCAGCGGAAAGCAGATGAGCTCGGGCAGGCCCACGGCCGCGAACGGCAGGATGCCGATGCGAGCTTGAATGAGCGCAGGTGCGATCGCGAGATAGAGCACCCACAGCACCACGCCGCTGCCGGATGCCAGCAGCAGGGCGCGCTTCCACGCAACCGGGAAGTTCGCCCGATCACGGGATGTATCCTGCAGCATCAGCACGCCGAAGCCGAGTCCGGTCAGCGCCCCCAGTGCACTCGCCAGGCCTGCCATGCCCGCGAACAGGCCGTAGCCGTCCGGGCCGATGGCGCGCGCGATCATGACGACCCACAGCGCCTGGGCGGCGACGCGGGCGATCATCCAGCCGGTGGCAAGCACGGTGTTGCGTGCGAGCGGGCCCGTCGGGATGCGCCGGATGATGGAGGGCGGCGACACGGGCATCTCAGGCCGTGCGCTGCCGGGCGGGAGCGGGGGCGCTGGGCCGGCGAGCGACGGTCATCAGCGATCCAGCAGGACGTGCAGTTCTGCCAGGTTCCTGTCGAGCCGCCCGCCGACATTCAACGATTGCAGCTGCTGCAGCGCCTGCATGGCGTCGGCCCGGCGGCCCATGGCGGCCAGCATGCGCACCTGGGTGATGTGGTAGGCCGGTTCGTTTGGCTTGGCGTCGACGGCCTCGCCGGCCATGCGCAGGCCCAGCGCACGATCCCCCAGCACGTTCCACGCGTAGTCGGCGTAGGTGGCGAGCATGCGCGCGCTGGGATGCGGGTGCGAAAGCGCGGCGAGGAAGGCCTCGAGCATGCGGTCCCTGGGCAGGTCGCACAGCTTCTCGCGCGCGCACTGGGTCAGCGCGCCGAGCGAGCTTTCGTCCTGCACGCCGGGCTTGTGCGCCTTCAGCTTGGCGGTCATGCCGTCCCACCAGGCGGGTTCGAGCGGCCGGTGCAGGCGCGCGTTGACCATGATCAGCGCCTGCTCGGGCAGGATCGAGGAGCCGGGCAGCGCCATCGCGCGTTCAAGCGGCGCATAGATGAGCGGAGTGAAAGGCGAGGCCGGATCGTAGTTCGACAGCACGACGTAGGTGCGGCCGAGTTCGTACTGCGCGCGCGGCGAGGCCGGCGCGCGCAGCGCGAGATCCTCGGCCAGCCGCAGCGGATTGCCCCAGGCGTAGGCGGTCAGCGCGGTCTGCGCACCCCACAGCACCAGCAGGCCGCCGAGCAGGACGCGCCGCGCCAGCGGCATCGGCGCAGCGGCGCCGGCCAGCGGCGGGACCGCGGCGAGCAGCAGGCCGAAGCTGGCGAAGTAGTTGCGGTGCTCGTAGACCAGTTCGAGCGGCAGGATGGTCGCGGTCAGGGTCTGCGCGCCGAGGAACAGCACCAGGCCGAGCGCGGCCAGCGGCGCGCGGCGGCGCAGCGCCGCGGCCAGCGCCAGCATCGCGACGATGCCGAGCATGCTGGGCAGCGTGGTCCACGGGGTGAGCAGGCCGGTCGAGACGCGATAATCGTCGTGGTAAAACGACAGCGCGTGCGGCGTGGGCAGCAGCGTCCAGCGCACGTAGTCGAGCACGATGCGTGGTTCGGTCAGCAGGCGCTCGCCGAGGGTGAAGTCGCGAATGGCCCAGGGCGACGGCTTGAGCAGCCCGGGCAGCATCCAGGCGAGGCCCAGCGCGAGCGGGACGAACAGGACCAGGGCGAACAGCCCCCACAGCGCGACATCGTGCCTGCCGCCGCCGCGCCAGCGCAGCAGCGCCCATTCGATCAGCAGCGCGTACAGCGGCAGCAGCGCGGCGGTTTCCTTGGCCGTCAACCCCGCGACCGTGCCCAGCCCGAGCGACGCCGCGCACAGCGCGAGGCCGCGCCAGCGTTGGCCGTCCAGCATGCGGCGACGGCCGGCCAGGTAGCCGAGCAGCCCGCCGAGCACGAACAGGTTGGCCAGGCTCTCCATGCGCTGGACGACGTAGGCCACCGCGGTGAAGTTGATCGGCAGCAGCATCCAACCCGCGGCGATCAGCGCGGCGACGGCCTCGTTGCGCAGGTCCGGTGCGCGGGTGGGTGTGGCGCCAGCCGCGATCGTGGGTGGTCGCGGGCCCGCCATGCGCAGAAGCTGCCGGGCCAGCAGGAACACCAGCAGGCCGTTCAGCAGGTGGATGACGAGATTCGTCAGCTTCATGCCGAACGGATCGAGTCCGTCGGCGAGGTAGTTGGCGGTGAAACTCAGCGAGGCCAGCGGGCGCTTGAAGCTGCTGGACGGCGACGACAGCGCGGCCGCGGCCAGATTCCCGGGGCTGGCCTCGGTAACCTGCAGCGCCTTGTTGTCGACGATGTTGGGGAAGTCGTCGAAGATGTAACCGCCGGACAGGCTGGGCCAGTACGCGGCGGCGGTTGCGAGCAGGGCGACGGCGAACGCGATCCGGGGCAGGCGGCGGATGATCGAGGCGCGCATCGGCTTCAGTTTCGGTGAGTGGAGTCGGATGCAGCGGCTTGCCGGTCGGCGTCTTGCTGAAGGTTCGTCCGCATCCGCGTCAGTTCGTGTTCCCAGTAACGCTGCCGCTCGAGCACCCGGGCGTGCAGGGTCGGCATGCCGGGGCCCGGCGGAACCGCGTGCCCCGCTATGCGTGCATAGTAGTCCAAGTGTGCCAGACCGAGGCGCGGCAGGCCGGCGGAGCCGAACAGCGCGGCCTGCTGGAGCGCTACCTCGACGCGCGGGTTGAGGGCAAGCGCCCGGTTGAAATTCGCGAGCGCACGGGAAGCATCGTGCATGGCCAGGGCGAGCTCGCCCTCGATGTGCAGCAGGTCCTGGTGCGGGCCGAACTGTCCGCCGAGGTCGGGGTTGGCAAGCGCTGCGTCCAGCAGGCGCTGGATCACGGCGAAGTCGATGCCCGGGCAGGCGCGCGCCTTCGCCATGTCGATGGTGCGTTCGAACCAGCTCATCAGCAGGCTGCCCGGGTTGCGCGTCGTGCGCAGGGCCTGTTCTGCGCCGAGCAGGTCGGCTTCACTCACGCCGCCGGCAGCGCAGCGCGCGGCCAGCAGATTGAGTGCAAGCTGGACTTCAGCGGGGCGCGTCCGCAGCGGCGGCGTCAGGCGCGTGATTGCCAGATCGGGTCGCCCGCGCTGCATCTCGGCCTGCGCGGCGAACGCCTGCGCGCGTGGGGATGCCGGGTTCAATCGTGCCCACAGCAGCGCCTGGTCGGTCTGGTTGCCCCACAGCGACGCGCCGGCATGGGTCATCAGCGCAAGCCCTGCAAGCAGCACGAGCGCAAGTGCGCGCCGGGCGGCCTTCATCGTCGCGTCGTCGCCGAGCCACAGCGCCAGCGGCCAGAATATCAGCATGGCGGGCACGTAGTTGCGGTGCTCGAAATAGAGTTCCAGCGCGATGGTGGTGGACTCGACCAGGTGGCCGGCGAAGTAGAACGCGACCGCCAGCGCCAGCACCGGTTGGCGGCGGCGCAGCCACCATGCCAGCCCCAGCAGCGCGGCAATGGCGAGGATCGCGGCCAGCGTGGACGGCGGCGCCAGCAGGCCCGTCGAAGCCTGGATCTGGTCGTTGAACAGGCCCGACGTGTACGGCCGCGGCAGCCACAGCAGGCCGAGGTAGTCGATCAGCACGCGCGGCTCGGTCAGCAGGCGCTGGCCCAGCGTCCACGGGCGCAGCGCGCCGATGCCGTGCGTGATGCCGAGCCAGCCGGCGCGCAGCAGGTAGCCGAGGATCGCGGCGGTCGGCAGCCACGCCAGCACGGCCATCGTCCAGCGGTAGGTGCGCGCGCTGTGTGCCGGGAATCCCGCGGATCCATAGGGCGGAACCCGCGCAGCGGCTTCCGCCGGACGTGGGGGGGTGTGCTTCCCGGAACGCGGTTGTGTGTCCGCGGCCGCGGCTGGAGCCGCTCCCACAGGCAGGTGGCGCAGCAGCAGGTATTCGACCAGCAGCGCGTACAGCGGCAGCAGCGCGCCGGTGGGCTTGCACAGCACGCCCAGCAGGGTGCCGCCGCCGAGACCGGCGACGACCCACGCCGCGCCGGTAAGCGCGCGCCCCGTGTGCAGGCGTTCGCGGCCGTGCAGCCAGGCGTGCAGGCCGAGCAGGACGGTTGTCGCGGGCAGGATCGCCTCGCGCTGCACGATGTACAGCGTGGTCGAGACGAACAGCGGGTGCAGCAGCCACAGGCCGGCGCCGATCGCGGCGGCGAGGTCCGCGCGCGCCGGCACGTAGCCGGCGGTGCGGCCGAGGCGGCGCAGCAGCAGCGCCAGCAGCGTGCCGTTCAGCAGGTGCAGCAGCAGGTTGGTGCGCAGGAACGGCGCGGGGTCCGCGGGCCAGTCGTGCGCATCGATCAGGAAGCTCAGCATCGACAGCGGGCGGCCGACGGGATCGTTGCGGCCCGAGGTGATGTAGCGCCAGAACGCGGGTGCGTTGTCGATAGGCCCCTTGGCGCCCAGCGCCGGCAGGTTGGCGTAGTCATCGAACAGGAAGCCGCCGGACAGTCCCGGGCGGTAGCACCACGCCGCGGCCAGCAGCAGCGCCGCGCAGGCGAGCAGGAACAGCGGTAGGCGTCGGGTCATGGCGGGCCTGAAAAAAGAAGGGCCGCACAAGGCGGCCCTTCGCGATTCCGATCCTGCTGGATCAGTTGCGGCAGGACGAAGGCAGGTACTTGCTGTCGACCGTGCTCTTCTTGCAGCTCCATTCGGTGCTGCCCGTATGGGTGATGGCCGAAAGCGACAGCAGTTTGCCGGTGATCTTGGTGTTGGCCTGCTTGCCAAAAGTGACCTCGATCCGGCCGACATTCGTGCTGACATCGAGCTGGGTCACATACTTGCCGGAAATGCTGGTGTTCTTGGCAAGACCCGCCGACTGGTTGTTCTTCGGGAAGTGGCCGTAGTTCGAGTAGAACTCGGTGATGGCGGTCTTCGCGCCATCCGCCAGGCTCATGCCCTCGGACACCTGCGAGCGGATCACGTAGTCCTGGTAGGCCGGGATGGCGATGGCCGCCAGGATCGCGATGATCGCCACGACGATCATCAGCTCGATCAGCGTAAAGCCCTGTTGGATCTTCTTCATGGTTGTCCCTCTCTAGAGAAAGCCAGCTAACCGGTTTGGTGCCCCCTGAGCCCCAGCCATCGGATCAGAAGATCCGCCTCCTTGACCGTCCGGCAGGAACGACCAGAAGCTCTCCCGAAATTCAGCATTTTCCATGCCATTTCGGCGCTGCGGGCACCGGGTGGATGCCGCAGTGCATGGGATTGTGCAGAGGGTCACACCGATGACGCAAGCCGCGATTCGCGATGGCCGTCACATGCCCGAGAGGGGCGGCCGGCGAACGCGGGATTGTTCGTGCACATTGACTTGGGGCGTCAGCGACTGACGTATTTGGTCACCCGAGGGCAGCGTTGCGGGCATATTGCGGTCAGGACTTGCGGCAGACCGAGGGCAGGTACTGCCCCGGGATCGTCTTGCTGTGGCAGATCCAGTCGATGCTGCCGGCGTGCGTGACCGGCGACAGCAGCAGCGTGCCGGCCTTGATCTTCTGGTTGGCCTTGGGTGCGCCGAAGCTGACGGTGATCAGGCCGCCGGTCACGTCCACCTGGGAGACATAGGCGCCGGTGATGGACTGCGGCTTGGCCAGTCCCGCGGACGCATTGTTCGAAGGCCCGCGCCCGGTGTTCGACATGAAATCCCACACCGCCGCCTTGGCGCCGGTCGCCAGCGACAGGCCCTCGGAAACCTGGGCGCGGATCACGTAGTCCTGATACGCCGGGATGGCGATCGCGGCGAGGATGGCGATGATCGCGACCACGATCATCAGTTCGATCAGCGTGAAGCCGGCCTGGATGCGCTCGGCCATGGGTGGAATCCCCCCTGAGGATTGTCACGGAGCGTTACAGCACGTTCCGTACCAACACGGGGGCGATTCCGGGCGCGCGTCACGGAAACGGGCGGCGTGGCCCCGCACCCGGTCCGGAGGGAACCTGCGCGCGCGGGCGCCTGCTGGCACAATCGGCGTTCGGCTCGCATGACATGAAGAAGGGTCTCGACTCGATGAAAACCCTCCTGGTGACCGGCGGAGCCGGCTTCATCGGCGGCAACTTCGTGCTGGACGCGCTCGCACGGGGCGGCTGCCGGGTGGTCAACCTGGACAAGCTGACCTATGCCGGCAACCCGGACACCCTGGCCTCGCTGCAGGGCCGCACCGACCACGTGTTCGTGCACGGCGACATCGGCGACGCCGCGCTGGTGAAACGGCTGCTGGACCAGCACCGCCCGGACGCGATCGTCAATTTCGCCGCCGAGTCGCACGTGGACCGCTCGATCGACGGCCCGGCGGCGTTCGTGCAGACCAACGTGGTCGGCACGCTGGCCCTGCTTGAGTGCGCGCGCGACTACTGGCGCGCGCTGCCGGCGGACAAGCAGGACGGCTTCCGCTTCCTGCACGTGTCCACCGACGAGGTGTACGGCTCGCTGGGCGCGGTCGGCAGGTTCACCGAGGAGACGGCCTACGCGCCGAACTCGCCCTATTCGGCGTCGAAGGCGGCCTCCGACCATCTGGTGCGGGCGTTCCGCCACACCTACGGGCTGCCGACGCTGACCACCAACTGCTCGAACAACTACGGGCCGTACCAGTTTCCGGAGAAGCTGATCCCGCTGGTGATCCAGAAGGCGCTGGCCGGCGAGGCGCTGCCGGTGTACGGCGACGGCCGCAACGTGCGCGACTGGCTGTACGTGGGCGACCACTGCGCGGCGATCCGGCGCGTGCTGGAGGCCGGGCGCGTCGGCGAAACCTACAACGTGGGCGGCGACGCGGAGCGCGAGAACATCCACGTGGTGAAGACGATCTGCGCGCTGCTGGACGAACGCCGGCCGCTGGCCGCCGGCGGCAAGCGCGAAGCCCTGATCACCTACGTCAAGGACCGCCCCGGCCACGACCGCCGCTACGCGATCGACGCTTCCAAGCTCAGGCGCGAGCTGGATTGGCGGCCGACCGAGAGCTTCGAGAGCGGCATCGCCCGCACCGTCGACTGGTACCTGGCGAATCAGGCCTGGGTGCGGCGCGTGCTGGACGGCAGCTACCGGATGGAGCGGCTCGGCGCCGCCTGAGGCGACAGGTGGGTCGAGGCCCACCCTACGCCCACGCCGCGTTGGCAGGTAGGCTGGGCTTCAGCCCACCGTACGGTCCAGGGAAGCGCGATGGCGGGTCCGACCCGCTTCGCATGTGAGGAAACGAAGTGACGACGCAGAAAGGCATCATCCTCGCCGGCGGTTCCGGCACGCGGCTGTATCCGATCACGCAGGCGGTCAGCAAGCAGCTGCTGCCGGTGTACGACAAGCCGATGATCTACTACCCGCTGGCGACGCTGATGCTGGCCGGCATCCGCGAGGTGCTGGTGATCAACACGCCGCACGAGCAGCCGCTGTTCCAGCGCCTGCTCGGCGACGGTTCGCAGTGGGGCATCGACATCCGCTATGCCGTGCAGCCCTCGCCGGACGGATTGGCGCAGGCGTTCCTGATCGGCCGCGAATTCGTCGGCGGCGCGCCGAGCTGCCTGATCCTCGGCGACAACCTCTTCTACGGCCAGGGCCTGACCGGGATGATGCGCCGCGCCGCCGAGCGCGAACGCGGCGCGACCGTGTTCGGCTATTGGGTCGGCGATCCCGAGCGCTACGGCGTGGCCGAATTCGACGCCGCCGGCCGCGTGATCGGCCTGGAGGAGAAACCGGCGCAACCGAAGTCGAACTACGCGGTCACCGGCCTCTATTTCTACGACGAGCGCGTGTGCGATTTCGCCGCCGCGCTGAAGCCGTCCGCGCGCGGCGAGCTGGAGATCACCGACCTCAACCGCATGTACCTCGACGACGGCAGCCTGATGCTGGAGCCGCTGGGCCGCGGCTACGCCTGGCTCGACACCGGCACCCACGACTCGCTGGTGCAGGCGGCGAACTACATCGAGACCATCGAGAACCGCCAAGGCCTGAAGGTGTGCTGCCCGGAGGAGATCGCCTACGTCAACGGCTGGATCGACGCCGAGCAGGTGCTGCGCCTCGCCGCGCCGCTGGCCAAGACCGGCTACGGCCAGTACCTGCAGCGCCTGGTGGCGCAGGGAGCGATCCGGTGAGGCGCGTCGACACCGACCTGCCCGGCGTGTGCATGATCGAGCCGGCCGTGCACGGCGACAGCCGCGGCTACTTCTACGAGAGCTTCCACGCCGGCAAGTTCGCCGATCTCGGCATCGATCTCGCCATCGTGCAGACCAACGTCTCGCGCTCGGCCCAGGGGGTGCTGCGTGGCCTGCATTACCAGTGGCCGCACCCGCAGGCCAAGCTGATCAGCGTGCTGGAAGGCGAGGTGTACGACGTGGCGGTCGACATCCGCCGCGGCTCGCCGACGTTCGGGCGCTGGACCGCGGCGGTCCTCTCCGCCGATAACAAGCGCCATTTCTGGATCCCGGAAGGCTACGCGCACGGCTTCTGCGTGCTCTCGGAACACGCCACCTTCATGTACCACTGCAGCGCGCTGTACGACCGCGCGGCCGATGCCGCGGTGCGCTGGAACGATGGCGACATCGCCATCGACTGGCCGATCAGCGCGCCGCTGCTGTCCGACAAGGACGCGCGCGCGCCGTTCCTCGCCGACATACCGCCCGAGCGCCTGCCGGAGGTTCGCGGGTGAGGATCCTGCTGCTCGGCGCCAACGGCCAGGTCGGCTTCGAGCTGCTGCGCGCGCTGGCGCCCTTGGGCGAAGTGATCGCCACCACGCGCCGCGGCGCGCTGCCGGGCGGCACGGCGTGCGAGCGCGCCGACCTCGACGCGCCGGCGACGCTGGGCGCGCTGCTCGACCGCACGGCGCCGGCGCTGGTCGTCAACGCCGCCGCCTACACCGCGGTCGACCGTGCCGAGGACGAGCAGGAAGCGGCGATGCGCGCCAACGGCGAGGCGGTCGGCGCGCTGGGCGCCTGGGCGGCGCGGCGCGGCGCGCTGGTCGTGCACTACTCGACCGACTACGTTTTCGACGGCGCGGCGGCGCGGCCCTACCGCGAGGACGATCCCACCGGACCGCTCGGCGCCTACGGCCGCAGCAAGCTGGCCGGCGAAGCGGCGTTGCGCGAAAGCGGCGCCGATCACCTGATCCTGCGCACCGCCTGGGTGTACGGCGCGCGCGGCCACAACTTCCTGCGCACCATGCTGCGCCTCGCCGGCGAGCGCGAGCGCCTCACCGTGGTCGACGACCAGCACGGCGCGCCGACCTCGTCGCGCCTGATCGCGTCCGCCACCGCGGCCGCGCTGGCGCGCTGGCTCGACTGGGACGCCGCGCGCCGCCGCGCCGCGCTGGGTACCCACCACCTGGTCGCGTCCGGACAGACCACCTGGTGCGGCTTCGCGCGTGCGATCTTCGAGCAGGCCGCAGCCGCCGGCGTGATCGCTCGCGTCCCGCAGGTGGACGCCATCCCGACATCGGCCTTCCCGACGCGGGCGCGCCGCCCGGCGTGGTCGGTGCTCGACACGGCGCGTTTCCGCGACACCTTTGGCCTGCACCTGCCGGACTGGCGGGATGGACTGGCGCAGGCGGTCGGCGAGCTGGGCGAGGCCCGCGCCATGGCGCCGCGCTGAGGCCGCGGCGGCTCGCCTGCGCACTTTCCGTCGCCGGCGAACGGCCGTTGCGATATAAACGGCACGGGGAACGGCCGCAGCGCGCGGCCGTGCATCGGAAGCAGGGGGCATCACGATGGATATACGTCGCCTGTGCGGCGCGCTGTTGCTTGGGCTGTGCGCGATGGCCGCTTGCGCGGCGCCGGTCTCGTTCGAGAACCTGGCGCGCCACGCCCAATACAAGAACGTCAAGATTTCGCCGGACGGCCAGTATCTTGCCGCTACCGCCGTCATCAAGGGGCAGACCGTTCTGGCCCTCGTGCACTTGAGCGACATGAAGGGAACCACGCTGCGACCTCGCGAGGAGGACGACGTGGTCGACTTCTGGTGGGTGTCGCCGACTCGCGTGCTGTACACGGTCGGCATGCGCTGGGGCGGGTACGACGCCCCGCTGCTGACTGGCGAGCTGTTCGGGATCAATGCCGATGGTACCGGTGCGGACACGTTGTACGGGTTCCGCAAGGGCGGCCCGAGCTTCGCGTCGCACATCGACCGCGGGTCGGCCGAACGCGGGTCGGCAAGGTTCATTGCGGCGATCCCCGACGACCCCGATGACGCGCTGGTTGCGATCAGCGACTGGGACGCCGCGGGAAACGAAGTGCCCCTGCCGGTCGTGTATCGGATGAACGTGCATGACGGCCGGAAGGTCAAGATCGCCGATGTGCCGCTGCGTGGCGCAGCGTTCGTCGCCGATCACCACGGGCACGTCCGCTTCGCCTACGGCGAGGACTCCGTCGGCGATTTCAAGGTTTACGAGCGCGCCGCCGAAGGGGGCGACTGGAAGCCGATGCCCGAGATCGCGACGCACGCCCGCGCGCATCCGTGGGCGTTCAGTCGCGACGACAGCGTGGTGTATTTCGACTGCCCCGCCGATGCGGGAGGCTTCGGCTTGTGCCGCTGGGACGTGGCGAAGCGCACCATGGCGAATGTGTGGAGCCATCCCAAGGTCGAGCCCGACTGGCTGCTGTGGGGGCTTGCCGACGACGCCATCATCGGCGTGACCTTCATCGACGGCCGCCCCGGCCTGTCCGTGTTCGATCGCAGCACGCCCGACGTGCAGGCGCTGGTGGCGCTGATGCAGCAGTTCCCCGGTGAAAGCGTGCGCTTCGTTTCCGGTACCCGGGACGGCAGCAAGACCGTCGTGCTGGTGGATGCGGATGCCGACCCGGGCACGTTCTATCTGCTCGACAACAAGGCCAACAAGTTGACCCCACTGCTGGCGCGTGCGCCGTGGATCGACCCGGAGCGGATGGCGAGCAAGCAGCCGATCGAGTTCGCGGCGCGCGACGGACTCGACCTGCACGGCTATCTCAGCCTGCCGCCGGGTCGGGAAAATGCCAAGCACCTGCCGATGGTGGTGCTGGTGCACGGCGGCCCGTACGGCGTGCGCGACGACTGGGACTACGATTCGGACGTGCAGGCGCTGGCCACCCATGGCTACGCCGTGCTGCAGGTGAACTTCCGCGGTTCGGGCGGCTACGGCTACGGCTTCGAGCGGGCTGGCTGGCGCGAGTGGGGCGGCAAGATGCAGGACGACGTCACCGACGCCACCCGCTGGGCGATAGCGCAGGGCTATGCCGATCCGGGCCGCATCTGCATCATGGGCGCCAGCTACGGCGGCTACGCGGCGCTGGAAGGCGCAGTCAAGGAATCGGATCTGTACCGCTGCGCGATCGGTTACGTGGGCGTGTACGACCTGCGCCTGATGTACACGCGCGGCGACATTCCCCAGTCCACCTACGGCGAGAACTATCTCAAGCGCGTGCTGGGCACGGACATGGACGACCTGGCGCGGCGCTCGCCGCTCTACAACCTCGACCGGCTGAAGGCGAGGGTGATGCTGGTCGTCGGCGGCCGCGACCAGCGCGTGCCGCCGGTGCAGGGCCAGAGCCTGCACGCCAAGCTGCAGGAGCGCGGCATCGCGCACGAGTGGCTGTACAAGCCGAACGAATCCCACGGCTTCTACGACGAGGCCAATGTCGCCGAGCTGTACGCCAAGGTGGTGCAGTTCCTCGACAGCAACATCGGCTCGGCCTCCGCTGCCACCCAGTGAAGCGGCCCCGGATGGATCTGCGGCGAGGCGCGGCCCTCGCCGCGGCGGCGGCCCGCAGCGCCGCGCTCCGTCCGGCATGCCCCCTGCAGGAGCGGCCACGACGCTTGTCGCGACCACGGTCGCTCCCGTATTTGAGTGGAGCATCCGGCGCGCGCAGCGGGTCCGCGCACGCCTACTTCACGCCGTGCATCCAGCGCCTGAGCAGCGGCGTCAGCGCGAGCACGACGATGCCGCCGACGATGCCGATCTTGGCCGAGAACACGAACAGCCGGTCGTAGCTGGCGAGCGCCGCCGCGACGTCCAGCGTCGCCCCTTGCGGAAGTTCGATCGCCGACAGCTTGCTCAGCGCGGCGGCCAGCATCTCGGAATAGGAAAGCCCGAGGAACCAGCCGCCCATCATCAGGCTGACCACGCGCGGCACGGACAGTTGCGTCACCGCCGACAGCCCGATCGGCGACAGCAGCATCTCGCCGACCTCGAGCACGAAGTAGGCGAGCACGAACCAGCCGATGCCGGTCAGCCCGTTCGCCTGCGGATGGCGTGCGCTCCACGCCAGCACCAGGAACGACAGGCCGGCGAAGATCAGGCCCAGCGCCGCCTTCGCCGGCTTGCTCGGGTTGAGGCCGGCGCGCTCCAGTCGCGGCCACAGCCAGGCCAGGATCGGCGCCAGCACCAGGATGAAGAACGCGCCCAGCGAGGTGAGCTCGCTGGCGGTCCAGGTGAGGCCCAGCGCCTCGTGGTTCATCGCGCGGTCCGAGAACAGCACCCACGAGCCGTAGGTCTGCTCGTACAGCGCGAAGAACACCAGGCAGAACGCGACGAAGGCGAGCACCACGGCCATCTGCTGGCGTTCGACCCGCGTGCAGCGCGCGAACATGAACCAGAGAATGCCGCCGAGCAGGCAGGCCGCGACCAGGTGCATGCCGAGCAGCACCGGGCTCGGCTCGAACACGCCCGGCACGATCTTCAGGAACAGCGAGTGCGCCTGGACCAGGCCCCAGATCACGAACAGCCCGGCGATCGCGCCGAGGTAGATCAGGTGTTCGCGGGTGAGCGGCCCCAGCACGCGCTGGCGCAGCCGCGCCGGGTCGCGCGGCTCGGCGTGGCCGCGCAGGTGCTTCTGGCCGTGGATGAAATTCGCCAGTCCGGCGAGCATGCCGATGCCGGCGACGCCGAAGCCCCAGCCCCAGCCGTAGGTTTCGCCGAGCCAGCCGCACAGCACGCCGGAGATCGTCGCGCCGAGGTTGATGCCGGCATAGAACAGGCTGAAGCCGGAATCGCGGCGCGGATCGTTCTCCGGATACAGCTTGCCGACGATGGTGGAGATGTTCGGCTTGAGGAAGCCGACGCCCATGATGATCAGCGCCAGCGAGAAGTAGAACGCCTGCAGCGCGGCCTCGTCGCGCACGACCACGCCGTCGACCAGCGTCGCCTGCCGGCCCTCGATGGCCATGCCGAGGTGGCCGAGCACCAGCAGGATGCCACCGAACACCACCGCCTTGCGCATGCCGAGGAAGCGGTCGGCGAGCAGGCCGCCGATCACCGGCATCGCATACACCAGCCCGCCGTAGGCGCCGACCAGGTTGTAGCCGTGCGCGTCGCTGAACAGGTGGTACTTGACCAGGTACAGCAGCAGCAACGCCCGCATGCCGTAGAACGAGAAGCGCTCCCACATCTCGGTGAGGAAGCAGACGTACAGGCCCTTGGGGTGGCCGAACAGTTCGTCGCTGCGCGCGGCGGGAATGGCGATGGCGGACATACGGGGCCCTTGCGGATGCGCGCCGAGTATAGACAGGTGCCGCCGCCTGCCGTGCGGGCGGCCGGAACGCGTCGGGGTCCGCGGAACGCTTCGGCCCCGGATCCGTGCCCCGCAGATCGCGGCCGAGGCCGCTTCCGCGGGGGAGGACGCTCGCGCACGGATACGCTCCCCGTGAGGGGCGGGCCTTGCGCCCACCGTCCGCGGCCTTTACCGTCCCCGGCTTTGCCACCGCACTCCCGGAGGATCGTGATGAAGCCGCTGCTTGCCGCGCTCGTCGTGGCGTTCGCTGTCGGGCCGGCGCTTGCCGTCGCCGCGCCGCATCCGTTCGACGTGCACGACCTGGTGATGATGGATCGCGTCGGCGATCCGGTCGCGTCGCCCGATGGCCGCCACGTCGCCTTCACCGTGCGCTCCACCGACTATGCCGCCAACAAGGGCGTCAACAGCCTGTGGGTGCTCGACCTCGACGCGCGCAAGGCGCAGCCGCACAAGTTGGTCGAAGCCGACGCCAGCGGCCCGCACTGGTCGGCCGACGGCAAGGCGATCTACTTCCTGTCGTCGAAATCGGGCTCCAGCCAGGTCTGGCGCGTGCCCGCCGCCGGCGGCGCGGCGAGCCAGGTCAGCCGCTATCCGCTCGACGTCGACAACTTCACGCTATCGTTTGACGGCACGCACGTCGCGCTGTCGATGGCGGTGTTCACGGACTGCGCGGACCTCGCCTGCACGCACGCACGCCTCGACGCGAAGACCAAGGACAAAGCCAGCGGCCGCGTCTACGACCGCCTGTTCGTGCGCCACTGGGACACCTGGGCGGACGGCCGCCGCGCACAGCTCTACGTCGCCGCGTTCGGCGCCGACGGCACGCTGTCCGATGCGCCGGTCTGGCTGAGCCGCGGCCTCGACGGCGACGTACCCTCCAAGCCGTACGGCGACGAGAGCGAATACACGTTCTCGCCCGACGGCAAGACCGTCTATTTCGGCCTGCGCGTCGCCGGCAAGAGCGAGCCGTGGTCGACCAACTTCGACGTCTATGCGGCGCCCGCCGACGGTTCCGCCGCGGCGCGCAACCTCACCGCTGCCAATCCGGCCTGGGATGCGTACCCGACGCCGTCGCCGGACGGCAGGACGCTGTACTACCTCGCGATGAAAACGCCCGGTTTCGAGGCCGACCGCTTCGCGATCATGGCGCTGGATCTCGCCAGCGGCGCGACGCGCGAGGTCGACCCGCAGTGGGATCGCTCGGCCGGCCCGCTGAAGGTGTCGGCCGACGGCAGGACGCTGTACACCACCACCGACGACTGGGGCCGGCATCCGCTGTTCGCGGTCGACGCCGCCAGCGGCAAGGTGACGAAGCTCGTCGATGGCGGCACCGTCACCGGCTTCGATCTCGCCGGTGACCGCCTGGTGCTCGGCCGGCAGGACTTCAAGCATCCGACCGATCTCTACGCGGCGGCCGCGAACGGCAAGCACCTCGCGCAGCTCACCCGCTTCAACGCCGAACGCCTGAAGGACATCCGCTTCGGCGACTACGAGTTCTACACGTTCAAGGGCTGGAACGGCGATACCGTGCAGGGCTACGTGGTCAAGCCGGTCGGCTACCAGAAGGGCAAGAAGTATCCGGTGGCGTTCCTGGTCCACGGCGGCCCGCAGGGCGCGTGGACCGAGGACTTCCACTACCGCTGGAACCCGCAGACCTATGCCGGCGCCGGCTTCGCCGTGGTCACGGTCAACTTCCACGGCTCGACCGGCTACGGCCAGGCGTTCACCGACGCGATCTCGGGGCATTGGGGCGACCGCCCGCTGGAGGACCTGCAGAAGGGCTGGCAGGCCGCGCTCGACAAGTACGCCTTCCTCGACGGCGACCGCGCCTGCGCGCTCGGCGCCAGCTACGGCGGCTACATGGTGTACTGGATGGCCGGCGTGTGGAACCAGCCGTGGAAGTGCCTGGTCGACCACGACGGCGTGTTCGACGCGCGCATGATGTACTACGCCACCGAGGAGCTGTGGTTCGAGGAATTCGAGAACGGCGGCACGCAGTTCGAGCATCCGCAGAACTACGAGGCGTTCAACCCGATCGACCACGTCAAGGACTGGCGCGTGCCGATGCTGGTGGTGCATGGCGGCCACGACTACCGCATCCCCGAGACGCAGGGCCTCGGCGCGTTCACCGCGCTGCAGCGCCGCGGCATCGAAAGCCAGTTGCTGTACTTCCCCGACGAGAACCACTGGGTGGTCAAGCCGCACAACAGCGTGCTGTGGCACCAGACGGTCGAAGCCTGGCTGAAGCGCTGGACGGCGCCGGAAGGCAAGTAGCTTCGGCGCGGGTTCCGCGCATCGCGAAAACGGCGGCCTCGGGCCGCCGTTTTCGTATCCGCACCCGCTGCCGAGCCGAGCCGGGCGATGGCACGCGATCATCGGCAGACGCGGCCTGCGTCGTCACCTCGAGGCGGTCGCGGCCACGGCCGCCCCTGCAAGAGCGCGATGCGTCTCTTGCCGTGCAGTGCGACGACATGTGGCCGGTGCAACAGCGTGGCGCACGCCCACGCGCTTCATGTAGGAGCGACCGTGGTCGCGACTTCGGCGCGGCACGTCGCGTCTTCGCGCCATGGTCGCGCTTGCGTGCCCGCGTGGTGCGACGCGATGCCACGGTACCGCCGGCGCCACGTGCGACGAAGCGCCGCGGCGGCGATTGACAATTATCAACACCGGCAGCGCCGCCGGCTCCTAAGTTCTCCCGCAGCGGTGCGTAAAACGAAACGCGCCCTCCGTTTCGCAGGCAACTTCGGGAGTCCGAGATGAGCAACCACGACAACTCGTTCGACGCCTCGCGCCGCAACCTCATCAAACGGGGCCTGCTGGCCGGGGTGGGCGCGTTCGCGGTGGGCGCGCTGCTGCATGCGCAACCGGCCCGTGCGGAGAAGGCCGGCAAGGCGGCGATGCTCTACCAGGACACGCCGCACGGCACGCAGACCTGCCTGAACTGCATCCAGTACGTGCCGGGCGCGACGCCCGATGCGCCGGGCACCTGCAAGGTGGTCGAGGGCACCGTCAGCCCCAAGGGCTGGTGCGTGGCCTATTCGCCGAAGTCCTGATCGCGCGCACGCGCGGCGCGTCGCTCCGGCGCGCCGCGGTGCGGGCAGGGGGATGCCATGGACGAGAAGTCCTTGTGGACGCGGAGACGCCTGCTGAAGGCGGCCGCGGGCGCCGTGCTGGCCGGTGGTGCGCTGGCCGCCGGCGGCTGGAGCCTGCTGCGGCTGGGCCGCAACCTCTATCAGGTGCGCCGCGAACGCACGCTGATGCAGACCTCGGTGTCGGTGACCGCGCTGGCGGACGACGTCGAGGCCGCGCACCGCGGCATCGAGGCGGCGTTCGCGGCGATGGTCGCGGCCACGGCGACGCTGACGCGCTTCGATGCGCGCAGTCCGCTGGCGCGGCTGAATCGCGAAGGCCGCCTCGATGATCCGCCGCCGATGCTGCGCGCGGTGCTCGCCCGGGCGCACGAGATTGCCGAGCGCTCGGAAGGCGACTTCGATGCCACCGTCGCGCCGGTCCTGGATTACTACTACGCGCAGCCGCGGCCGATCGTGCTGTCGGCGGCGGATCGCGGCGCGGTGGCCGCGCGCGAGCGCGTGGTCGGCTTCCGCCACGTCGAAATGGACGCCGCCGGCATCCGTTTCCTGCGGTCGGGCGTGGCGCTCACGCTGGACGGCATCGCCAAAGGCTACGTGGTCGACCAGGGCATCGCCGCGCTGCGTCGGGCCGGCATCGAGGATGCGCTGATCGACGCCGGCGGCGAGGTGCGCGCGATCGCCGGTGCGGATCCCGAGCGCCGCTGGAACGTCGGCATCGTCGATCCGCAGCGCAGCGGGCGCATCGCCGCGGTGGTCGAGCTGCGCAACGCCGCGTTGTCCACCTCCGGCAACTACGAGGTGTACTTCTCGGCGGACCGTCGCCTGTTCCACATCATCGATCCGCACACCGGCTATTCGCCGGACCGCTACTCCAGCGTGACCGTGATGGGCGCGCTGTCGATGGACACCGACGCCGCCAGCGTGGCGGCGTTCTCGATGGAGCTGCCGCGGCTGGCGGCGTTCGCCGATGGCCTGGACCAGCAGTGGCTGGCGTTCTCCTGGGACGGCGCCACGCGCTGGCACTCCCGCGACCTGCCGCTGGTCAGCGGCGAAGCGCGGGCGTTCGGATGAGCGCCGCCGCGATCTCCGCTCCCATCCTCGCGCCGCAGCGCGACGCGCGCGGCCGCTGCGGCAACGTGCTGCGCCTGCTGGCGGGAATCGTGCTGATGCTGGCCGCGTCGGTGGCGGCGGCCGCCGGCATCGATGCGGCGCGACCGCAGGTGCGCAGCTATTTCCCGGACGCGACGCGCTTCGGCGCGGTCGAGGGTACGCCGCCGGCGGCGGCGGTCTATCGCGGCGACGCGGTGATCGGCTACGTCTTCGAGACGCGCATGGTCGCGCCGGTACCGGCCTATTCCGGCGAGCCGATCAACATCCTCGTCGCCATCGACCGCGACGGCCGCATCGTCGGCGCCGAGGTGCTGGAGCAGCACGAGCCGATCCTGCTGGTCGGCATCCCGGTGCAGAAGCTGTACGACTTCGTCGCCCGCTACATCGGCCGCCGCGCCACCGACGAGGTGGTGGTGGGCGGAGGCGGCGGCAAGGACAGCGTCGCCGTCGACGCGATCAGCAGCGCCACCGTGACCGCGATGGCGGTCAACCAGACGATCATGGACGCCGCGCTCAAGGTGGCGGTGTCGCGACGGCTGGTGGAAGCGCCGGACCACGGCGCCGGCGCGCGCGCCCGCGTGCGCCGCGACCTGTACCGCAGCGCCGACTGGAACGAGCTGACCGGCAACGGCGCCATCCGCCGCCTGCAGCTCGACGGCGCCGACGTCGAGGCGGCGTTCCGCAAGCTGAAGGGCGGCACGCAGGCCGGCTTCGTCGCCGAGGGTCAGGATGGCGGCGCCGGCGGCGGCGGGTTCATCGACCTCCACTACGCGGACATCACGCCGCCGACCGTCGGCCGCAATCTGCTCGGCGAGGCAGCCTACGCCGACCTGATGGCGCGGCTGGCGCCCGGCGACGAGGCCATCGCGGTGATGGCGAACGGACGCTATTCGTTCAAGGGCGTCGGCTACGTGCGCGGCGGCATCTTCGATCGCGTGCACGTGGTGCAGGACAACAAGCTGATCCTGTTCCACGACAGCGACTTCCAGCCGCTGGTCGACGCCGAGCTGGCGGGCATGCCGGCGTTCGCCGAGATGGCCTTATTCATCGTCCGCCACGGCTACGGTTTCGATCCCGGCCGGCCGTGGACGCTGCAGCTGCTGGTGCGCCGCCAGGTCGGCCCGCTGCAAAGCGTCTACACCACGTTCGACGCCGGCTACCGCATGCCGGCGGCCTTCCTCGAACAGCCGCCGGTGCGCCGCTTCGGTCCCTTCGTCGAGCCCGGCGCCAACGCGCCGGCGTGGGCGAAGGCGTGGTTCCGCCGGCGCTTCGAGATCCTCGGGCTGGCGCTCGGCCTCGGCGTGCTCGGCGCGATCCTGGTCTTCCAGGACTGGTTCGTGCGCCGGCCCAGGCTGCTCGAGCGCCTGCGCGTCGGCTTCCTGGTCTACACGGTGGTGTTCATCGGCTGGTACGGGCTGGCGCAGCTCTCCGTGGTCAATGTATTCGCGTTCATCGGCTCGGCGCTGCACCAGTTCCAGTGGTCGACGTTCCTGGCCGACCCGCTGATCTTCATCCTGTGGGTGTTCGTCGCGGTGTCGGCGCTGCTGGTCGGCCGCGGCGTCTACTGCGGCTGGCTGTGCCCGTTCGGCGCGCTGCAGGCACTGGTCAACAAGGCCGCGCGCCGCTTCCGCGTGCCGCAGCTCGAACTGCCGACGTTCGTGCACGAGCGGCTGTGGGCGATCAAGTACATCGTGCTGCTGGTGTTGTTCGGGCTGTCGCTGCAATCGGTGGCGCTGGCCGAGCGCTACGCCGAGGTCGAGCCGTTCAAGACGGCGATCGACCTGCACTTCATGCGCTCCTGGGGCTACGTCGCCTACGCCGTGGCGCTGCTGGCGGTGTCGGCGTTCAACAGCAAGTTCTACTGCAAGTACGTCTGCCCGCTGGGCGCGGGGCTGGCGATCGGCGGCCGGCTGCGGCTGTTCGAGTGGCTGCGCCGGCGCCGCGAATGCGGCCATCCCTGCCAGGTCTGCGCCAACGAGTGCGAGGTGCAGGCGATCGATCCGATCGGGCGCATCAACCACAACGAATGCCATTACTGCCTGGACTGCCAGGTGACCTACTGGAACGACCACAAGTGCCCACCGCTGGTCGAGCGCCGCAAGCGCATGGAGCGGGCGATGCAGGCCAAGGTGGTCGTCTACACGGATGCCGCTCCGGCGGCGCACGAGAGGGCCGGTGCCGAAGCGGTGCCGCAACAATCACGATCGCGAGGGTAGCGACATGGAAGAGAGCCGCAGCAAACAGCATTCCGTCGACGAGGCGACGGTGCATGAGGCCACGCCGGCCGAGTCGCCGGCTGCCACGGGCGCACCGGACGATCGCGGCCGCCGCAACTTCATCGGCGGCACCGCACTGGCCGGACTCGCCGGCGTCGGCGCCGGTCTGCTTGGTGGCCTGGGCATGCCGCGCCGCGCGCACGCGGCGGCGGCCGAGGGGATACCCGGGGATCACGTGGCGCCAGGCCAGCTCGACGAGTACTACGGCATCTGGAGCGGCGGCCAGTCCGGCGAGCTGCGCATCCTCGGCCTGCCGTCGATGCGCGAACTGACGCGCGTGCCGGTGTTCAACCCCGACTTCACCATCGGCTGGGGCGTCACCAACGAGTCCAAGCGCGTGCTGGGCAAGAACCCGCCGCCGGGCGGCGATCTGCACCACCCGCACATGAGCATGACCGACGGCCGCTATGACGGCCGCTACATCTTCGTCAACGACAAGGCCAATACGCGCGTCGCGCGCATCCGCTGCGACGTGATGCGCACCGACAAGATCCTCGAGATCCCCAACGTGCAGGCGATCCACGGCATGCGCGTGCAGCGCGTGCCGCGCACCAAGTACGTGTTCTGCAACGGCGAGTACCGCATCCCGCACCCGAACGACGGCCACGATCTCGAGGATCCGACGAAGTACTCGACGCTGTACACCGCCGTGAACGCGGACACCATGGAGGTGGCGTGGCAGGTGCTGGTGGACGGCAACCTCGACAACACCGACGCCGACTACAGCGGCAAGTACGCCGCGTCGACCTGCTACAACAGCGAGGGCGGCGTCGACCTGGCCGGTTTCATGCGCGACGAGCGCGACTGGGTGGTGGTGTTCAACATTCCGCGCATCGAGCAGGCGGTGAAACAGGGCAAGCTGCTGAAGCTGCCGGGCTCGAAGGTGCCGGTGGTCGACGGCCGCCACGGTTCCGACCTCACGCTGTACGTCCCGGTGGCGAAGAATCCGCACGGCTGCAATGCCAGCCCGGACGGCAAGTACCTGATGGCCGCGGGCAAGCTGTCGCCGACGGTGACCGTGATCAGCTGGCAGCGCGTCGACGACTGGTTCGCCGGCAGGCTGAAGCAGCCGCGCGACGTGGTGGTCGCCGAGCCCGAGCTCGGCCTCGGCCCGCTGCACACCGCCTTCGACGGCCGCGGCTATGCCTATACCACGCTGTTCATCGACAGCCAGATCGTCAAGTGGAACATCGAGGAGGCGATCCGCGCCTACAACGGCGCCAAGGTCAACTACATCCGCCAGAAGCTCGACGTCGCCTATCAGCCCGGGCACAACCACTCGTCGATGGGCGAGTCGCGCGACGCCGACGGCAAATGGCTGGTGTCGCTGAACAAGTTCTCCAAGGACCGCTTCCTGCCGGTCGGCCCGCTGCACCCGGACAACGACCAGCTGATCGACATTTCCGGCGACGAGATGAAACTCATCGCGGACGGTCCGGTGTACTGCGAGCCGCACGACTGCCTGATCATCCATCGGCGCCTGCTGATGGGAAAGTTCAAGCAGCAGTGGACGCGCAGCGATCCGTTCTTCGCCGAGACCGTGGCGATGGCACGCAAGGACGGCGTGGTGCTGGAGAAGGACTCCAAGGTCGTGCGCAACGGCAAGGAGGTGCACGTCTACATGACCAGCGCCGCGCCCAAGTACGGCCTCGATGCGTTCAAGGTCAAGAAGGGCGACCGCGTCACCGTGGTGGTGACCAACGTCGACCAGGTGCAGGACCTCAGCCACGGCTTCTGCCTCACCGACCACGGCATCAACATGGAGATCAGCCCGCAACAGACCTCGTCGGTGACCTTCGTCGCCGACAAGCCGGGCGTGTACTGGTACTACTGCACGTTCTTCTGCCACGCGCTGCACATGGAGATGTGCGGCCGCATGCTGGTGGAAGCCTGAGGGGACGCGGCCGCGGCGGTTCGCCGCTGCGGCCGCGCACCGTGCGCGATGGGCGTGTCGACTGCTCCCCTGCGGATGACCGCGTGCGCTGGCGCGCTCGCCGTATTGCTGGCGTGGCTGCCTGACGCCGGCGCGGCCGCGCCGGCCGACGCGCTGGCGCAGGCGATCGCGCGCGCCGCACCGGGAGCGACGATTACGGTGCCGACGGGCGTGCATGTCGTGCATCTGCGGCTCGACAAGCCGCTGACCCTGGTCGGCGCGCCGGGCGCCGTACTGGACGGCGAGGACAGCGGCGACGTGATCCGCATCGCCGCCTCCGACGTCGTCGTGCGCGGCCTGGCGATCCGCCGCTCCGGCACCGACCTGACGGCGATGAACGCCGGCGTCTTCGTCGAGCAGCAGGCGCGCCGGGTGGCGATCGTCGGCAACGCGCTCGAGGACGTGCTGTTCGGCGTGTACCTCAACGGCGCGGCCGACGTGCGGGTGATCGGCAACCGTATCCGCGGCGTGGCCGCGCTGCGCTCGCCGGACCGCGGCGACGGCATCCACCTGTGGAACGACACCGGCGTCGAGGTGCGCGACAACGACGTCGGTACCGTGCGCGACGGCATCTACATCTACGTCAGCCCGCGCAATCGCATCGTCGGCAACCGCATCCACGACGTGCGCTACGGCATCCACTACATGTACTCGAACCACAACCTGATCGCCGGCAACATCACCACGCGCACGCGCGCCGGCTACGCGCTGATGCAGTCGGACCACCTGACCGTCAGCGGCAACCGCTCGCTGGGCGACGCCACCTACGGCATGCTGCTCAACTACGTCACCTACAGCACGCTGGACGGCAACATCGTCCGCGACGTCACCGGCGAGCGGGACGAGCACGGCCAGCCGCTGCCGGGCGGCGAGGGCAAGGGCATGTTCGTCTACAACTCGGAGTACAACCGCATCGCCGGCAACGACATCGTGCGCTGCCCGATCGGCATCCACGTCACCGCCGGCTCGGAAGGCAACCTGGTCCACGGCAACGCCTTCGTCGACAACCGCGTGCAGGTGAAATACGTGCAGAACGTCGCCCAGGAGTGGTCGTGGCGCGGCCGCGGCAACTACTGGAGCGACTATGTCGGCTGGGATCTCGACGGCGACGGCCGCGGCGACGCCGCGTTCCGCCCCAACGACGGCGTCGACATCCTGTTCTGGAAATACCCGGGCGCGCGCCTGCTGATGAGCAGCCCGGCGATCCTGACGCTGCGCTACGTGCAGCGCGCGTTTCCCGTGTTCACGCCGCCGAGCGTGAGCGACAGCCACCCGCTGATGGCGCGGCCGGCGGTGCGCGAAGGCGATGCGTATGCGGCACGCGATTGAGGCCAGCGGTCTCGGCAAGCGCTACGGCGATGCCTGGGCGTTGCGCGAGGTGTCGGTGACGGTGCCGGCGGGCGAGGTGGTCGGCCTGCTCGGCCACAACGGCGCCGGCAAGTCGACGCTGATCAAGCTGATGCTCGGGCTGATCCGCCCCAGCGACGGGCGGCTGGCGGTGCTCGGCGCGGATCCCTTTGGCGCCGAGGCGCGGCGGCTGCGCGCGCGCATCGGCTACCTGCCGGAGAACGTGGCGTTCTACGGCAACCTGAGCGGACGCGAGACGCTGGCCTATCTAGCGGTGCTGAAGCGCGCGCCGGCGGGCGAGGTGGGCGACCTGCTGGAACGCGTCGGCCTGGCCGCCGCCGACCGCCGCGTGCGCACCTATTCGAACGGCATGCGCCAGCGCCTCGGCCTGGCGCAGGCGCTGCTCGGCGATCCCGAACTGCTGCTGCTGGACGAGCCGACCTCCGGGCTCGATCCGGCCGCAACGCGCGAGTTCTTCGAGCTGGTCGCCGCGCTGCGCGCGCGCGGCCGCACCGTGGTGATCTCCTCGCACGTGCTGGCGGAACTGGAGCCGCATCTGGACCGCGCGATCATCCTCGGCGGCGGTCGGCTGCTGGCGCAGGGCGCGGTGGGCGAGCTGCAGGCCGCGGCGCGCCTGCCGGTGACGATCACGGTGCGCCTGGCCGACGGCGCGGACGGCGCGCCGATCGAGGCCTGGCTGCGCGAGCGGGCCGGCGCCGCGCCGACGCGGCGCGCCGATACGCTCGAGTTCGACGTGCCGCACGCGGCCAAGCTGGAGACGGTGCGCCGGCTGCTGCAGGCGCCGCAACTCGTCGACATCGACGTGCGCGAGGCGACGCTGGCGCGCCTGTACGCCGCGATCGGTGCGGAGCCGGCGCCCCGCGGGAGGAGCGAGACGTGAGGCCGATCCTGTCCATCGCCGGCAAGGAATTCCGCGACGACTTCCGCGGCCGCTGGACGCTGGCGATCACCGGCCTGTTCGCCGTGCTGGCGCTCGGCATCGCCTACTTTGGCGCCGCCGCCGCCGGCCGCCTCGGCTTCGTCTCCTTCAACGCCACGCTCGCGAGCCTGACCACGCTGGCCGCGTTCGTGATCCCGCTGATCGGCCTGCTGATCGCCTACGACACGATCGTCGGCGAGCGCGAGAGCGGCACCCTGGCGCTGCTGCTGTCCTATCCGTTGTCGCGCGCCGAGCTGATCGCCGGCAAGTTCCTCGGTCACAGCGGCGTGCTGGCGGTCGCCACCGCGCTCGGCTTCGGCGCGGCGGTGGTGCTGATCCAGTTGATGACGCCGGAGGCGCGCACCTGGTCGGCATGGCGGCACCTCGGCGTGTTCGTCGGCAGCGCCTCGCTGCTGGGCGCGAGCTTCGCCGGCATGGCCTGCCTGATCAGCGCGCTGGCGCGCGAGAAGGCGCGCGCCGCCGGGCTGGCGCTGCTCGCCTGGTTCGTGCTGGTGATGCTGTTCGACCTGGTGCTTCTGGCCCTGCTGGTGTTCAGCGGCGGCAACGCGATGGAGCGCGCGCTCTATCCCTACCTGCTGCTGGCCAACCCGATCGACGTGTTCCGCCTGGTCAACCTGGTGGCGCTGGGCGCGGGTGCCGGCAACGACGTGTTCATGTCGATGACCGCGGCGCACGCGTATCCGCCGGCGCTGCTGGTCGCCGCCATGCTCGCCTGGGGCTTCGGCCCGTTCCTGCTGGCGCTGCTGGCGTTCCGCCGGCAGGAGCTGTGAGCATGGCCGCGATGCGTGCGCAATGGCTGTGGCTGCTGGCGGCGGCGGCTCTCGCCGGCTGCGGCACCGGCACCACGCAGGACGCGCGGCCGCCGGTGGCGATCGGCGCGGACGACGCCTGCGCGGTCTGCGGCATGGACATCGCCGGCAGCCCGGGACCGCGCGCCGAGGCCTACGTGGGCGACGCCGCGCAGCCGCTGAAATTCGAATCGACGCGGGACTTCTTCGCCTACGTGCTGCAGGACGACGTGGCGGGCCAGCTCGGCGCCGTCTACGTGCAGGACGCGGCACGTATCGACTGGGCGCATCCCGATGGCGCCGCTGCCGGTTTCACCGACGCGCGCGCGGCGTACTACGTCGCCTGGCAGCCGTTGCACGGCGGCATGGGGCCGACGCTGGCGTCGTTCGCGCGCCGCGCCGACGCCGAGGCGTTCGTCGCCGCGCGCGGCGGCGAAGTGCTGCGCTACGGCGACGTCACGCCGACGCTGGTCTCGCAACTGGATTACGCCTGCCCCGCGCCGGGGTCGCCGTCCGCGCGCCTGGCGCGCGCCTGCCGGCCTGCGCCGCCGGGCGCTGTCGCGGGGGCGGATCAGCAGCAGCGCCCGCCGCCGCCGCGGTAGCGCGCCTCGAGGCGCTCGGCGAAGAACGCCTCGTAGCTCATCACTGCCCGCTCCGGATGGGCGCGGCGCATGTGCTCGACGTAGGTGTCGTAGTCGGGCACGCCGACGATCAGGCGGCCCGTCTGCACGGCGCGGCGCCACGCTTCGCGCAGGTGTCGCCGCAGCAGGGTTCTGGCAGAGTCGAGATTCATGATTCGCCGCCCCGTGTACCGGCGCCGGAGGCGTCCGCCTCCGGCGCCCGGCAGGTCACGACTGCACCGTGGCCATCGCCACGTAGGGTTCCTCGTGCGCGGTCGGCTGCGCGGTGCGCCGCGCGGCGAGGATGGTACGCACGCCGAACACGGCGGTGGCCGCGACCAGCAGCATGAACAGCGCGGTCAGGGTCGCGTCGACGTAGTTGTTGGTGATGATGCGCTGCATCTCCTCCAGCGACTTGGCCGGCGCCAGCACCTTGCCCTCGGCGATCGCGGCGGCGAACTTGCGCGCGTTGGCGAGGAAGCTGATCTTGGCGTCGTCGTGGAACAGCTTCTGCCAGCCGGCGGTGAGCGTGCACACGACCAGCCACAGCGCCGGGACCGCGGGCACCCACAGGTAGCGCTCGCGCTTGAGCTTGACCACGATCACGCAGCACAGCGTCAACGCGATCGCCGCCAGCATCTGGTTGGCGATGCCGAACAGCGGCCACAGCGTGTTGATGCCGCCGAACGGGTCGACCACGCCCTGGTAGAGGAAGTAGCCCCATGCCGCCACGCACACCACGGTGGCGATCAGGTTGGCGCTCCACGATTCGGTCTTCTTCAGCGGCGGATACGCCAGCCCGGCCAGCTCCTGGATCATGAAGCGGCCGACGCGGGTGCCGGCATCCACGGTGGTGAGGATGAACAGCGCCTCGAACAGGATCGCGTAGTGGTACCAGAACGCCATCATGCCCTCGCCGGGCAGGATGCCGTGCAGCAGTTGCGCCATGCCGACCGCCAGCGTCGGCGCGCCGCCGGCGCGGTGCAGGATGGTGGTCTCGCCGATGTCGTGCGCGGTTTGCATCAGCATGTCCGGCGTGACCACGAAGCCCCACTGGCTGATCGTCGCCGCCGCTTCCTGCACGGTGCCGCCGATCGCCGCCGCCGGCGAGTTCATGGCGAAATACACGCCCGGCTGCAGGATGCCGGCGGCAACCAGCGCCATGATGGCGACGAACGCCTCCATCAGCATGCCGCCGTAGCCGATCATGCGCGCCTCGCGCTCGTTGGCGAGCATCTTCGGCGTGGTGCCGGAGGAGATCAGCGAATGCCAGCCGGACACCGCGCCGCAGGCGATGGTGATGAACAGGAACGGGAACAGGTTGCCGGCGAACACCGGGCCGCTGCCGTCGATGAACCTGGTGATCGCCGGCATCTGCAGCATCGGCGCGGCCAGGAAGATCGCCGCGGCCAGCAGCAGGATGGTGCCGATCTTGAGGAAGGTGCTGAGGTAGTCGCGCGGCGCCAGCAGGAACCACACCGGCAGCACCGAGGCGCAGAAGCCGTAGGCGATCAGCATCCACGCCAGCGACTTGCCGTCGTAGTCGAACAGCGGCGCCCACGACGGGTCGACCGCGACCTTGCCGCCGATCCACACCGACAGCATCAGCAGCACGAAGCCGATCAGCGACACTTCCAGCACCTTGCCGGGGCGGACCCAGCGCAGGTAGCTGCCCATCAGCAGCGCGATCGGGATGGTCATCGCCACCGTGAACGTGCCCCACGGGCTGTGCGTCAGCGCCTTGACCACCACCAGCGCCAGCACCGCCAGGATGATCATCATGATCGTCAGCACGCCGATCATCGCCACCACGCCGGCGGCCGAGCCCATCTCCATGCGCACCATGTCGCCCAGCGACTTGCCGTCGCGGCGGATCGACAGGCCGAGGATCATGAAGTCCTGCACCGCGCCGGCGAACACCACGCCGACCAGGATCCACAGCGTGCCGGGCAGGTAGCCCATCTGCGCCGCCAGCACCGGGCCGACCAGCGGGCCGGCGCCGGCGATCGCGGCGAAGTGGTGGCCGTACAGCACCCACTTGTCGGTGGGCACGTAGTCGAGGCCGTCGTTGCGCAGGTGCGCAGGCGTGGCGCGGGTGGTGTCGAGCTGCAGCACGCGCTCGGCGATGAAGCGGCTGTAGAAGCGGTAGCCGATCACGAAGGTCGCGATCGACGCGGCCACCAGCCAGGTGGCGTTGATGGTTTCGCCGCGGTGCAGCGCGACGGTGCCGAGGCAGAATGCCCCGAAGATTGCGAATGCGGCCCAGCCGAACTTGCTGACGACGCTGCCCATGACCGTCCTCCCCGGATCGACCGCGGAAGATTCCGCCCGCGGAGCGCGGGGGTCAATGCCGGAGGGCATAGCCATTGGTCGAATCGGGCCGGCCCCGGGCGGGCGCCCCGCGCCGCCGGTGCGGCGCGCTTGTGGCATCATACGCCGTCCTTTTGCCCCGTCCTGCCGGCACCGCCATGCTGATTTTCGAGCTTTCGCAGCCAGGCCGCACCGCGGCCGCCCAGCTTCCCGCCGATACCGCCGTCCCCGCCGATCTTCCCGAACAGTTCCGCCGCAAGAGCGCGCTGGGCCTGCCCGAGGTGTCCGAGCTGCAGGCGCTGCGCCATTACACCAACCTGTCGCGGAAGAACTTCTCGATCGACACGAACTTCTATCCGCTCGGTTCGTGCACGATGAAATACAACCCGCGCGCCTGCAATTCGCTGGCGATGCTGGACGGCTTCCTGGCGCGCCATCCGTACGCGCCGGAATCGCTGAGCCAGGGTTTCCTGTCGTGCATGCACGAGCTGCAGGACATGCTGGCCGACGTCACCGGCATGAAGGGCGGCGTGTCGCTGGCGCCGCTGGCCGGCGCGCAGGGCGAGCTGGCCGGCGTGGCGATGATCATGGCCTACCACCGCCATCGCGGCGACACGGCGCGCACCGAGATCATCGTGCCCGACGCCGCGCACGGCACCAATCCGGCCACCGCCTCGATGTGCGGCTGCACGGTGCGCGAGGTGCCGACGCTGGACGACGGCGACATCGACCTCGAGGCGCTGAAGAAGGCGCTGGGGCCGAAGACCGCCGGCATCATGCTGACCAACCCCTCGACGATCGGCGTGTTCGAGCGCCACATCAAGGAGATCGCCGGCCTGGTGCACGCCGCCGGCGGCCTGCTGTATTACGACGGCGCCAACCTCAACGCCATCCTCGGCAAGGTGCGGCCCGGCGACATGGGCTTCGACGCCATCCACATGAACCTGCACAAGACCTTCTCGACGCCGCACGGCGGCGGCGGTCCGGGTGCGGGCGCGGTGGGCGTGTCCGAGCGCCTGAAGCCGTTCCTGCCGATTCCGATGGTGGAGAAGCGCGAGAACGGCAGCTATGGCTGGGTGCGCCGCAAGGACCGCCCGCTGTCGATCGGCCGCCTGACCAGCTTCGCCGGCAACGCCGGCGTGCTGCTGCGCGCCTACGTCTACGCGCGCATGCTCGGGCGCGAAGGCATGGTGCGCGTGGCCGAGTACGCCACCTTGAACGCCAACTACATGGCCAAGCGCATGGCGGAGAAGGGCTTCACCCTGGCCTATCCGAAGCGCCGCGCCAGCCACGAGTTCATCGTCACCGTGGCGCCGCAGAAGAAGCAGAGCGGCGTCACCGCGCTCGACTTCTCCAAGGCGCTGCTGGACCACGGCATCCACGCACCGACCAACTACTTCCCGCTGCTGGTGCCGGAGTGCCTGCTGATCGAGCCGACCGAGACCGAGAGCAAGGAAACGCTGGACGCGTTCGTCGAGGTGATGGCCGGGCTGCTCGCGCTGTCCGCCAGCGACCCGCAGGCGATGAAGGACGCGCCGCGCACCACGCCGGTGCGCCGGCTCGACGACGTCAAGGCGGCGCGGGAACTCGACGTCGCCTGGCGCGAGCCCGCGGCGGCGGGCGACGCCGTGCGCGCGGCCTGAGCGCGCACGGGGCGAGGGGGCGCCCATGGCCAGCATCGAGCCGCGCGGCCCGCGCCAGATCTGGAACGCGTTCATCTGGTCGCTGAAAGGACTGCGCGCGGCGTGGCGCTACGAGGCGTCGTTCCGCTTCGAGCTGTACCTGTGCGTCGTGCTGATGCCGCTCGGGCTGTGGCTGGGCCATGGTCCGATCGAGAAGGTCCTGCTGGTGCTGACGCCGACGCTGGTGCTGTCCGCGGAGCTGCTCAACTCCGCGGTCGAGGCCGTGGTCGACAAGGTCAGCCCGGAGTTCCACGAACTGGCCGGACGCGCCAAGGACATGGGTTCGGCGGCGGTGTTCCTGCTGATGCTGCTGGTGCTGCTGACCTGGGGCCTGATCCTCGGCGGACGCCTGCTCGCGTAAGACGGCTGTGGGGTGGGCCCTGGCCCACCGTCGCAACTTCGTCAACCGAACGGTGGGCCAGGCCGACGGCGCTTGTGGCGGGCCCGCGCGCGTGCTGCAATCGGCGCGCCGACACGAGAGGGTCCGCCATGCGCATCGCACGTCCGCTGCTGCTCGTCGTCCTCGTCGCGCTGCTGTCCGGCTGCGGCTACAACGCCATCCAGCGCGCCGACGAGCAGGTCAAGGCCGCCTGGTCCGAGGTGCTGAACCAGTACCAGCGCCGCGCCGACCTGGTACCCAACCTGGTCGCCACCGTCAAGGGCTATGCCAGCCACGAGGAGCGCGTGCTGACCGAGGTCACCAACGCGCGCGCCAAGGTCGGCAGCATCCAGATGACGCCCGAGCTGGCCAATGACCCGAGGGCGCTGGCCGCGTTCCAGCAGGCGCAGGGCGAGCTGTCCAGCGCGCTGACGCGGCTGATGGCGGTCAGCGAGAACTATCCCAACCTCAAGGCCGACGGCCTGTTCCAGAACCTGCAGGCGCAACTCGAGGGCACCGAGAACCGCATCGCCGTGGCGCGCAACCGCTACGTCAAGGCGGTGCAGGACTACAACGCGCTGATCCGCCAGTTCCCGACGGTGATCACCGCCAAGGTGTTCGGCTACCAGGTCAAGCCGAACTTCACGGTGGAGAACGAGAAGGCGATCTCGACCGCGCCGACCGTCGATTTCTCGCAGCCGCAGCCGGCGCCAGCGCGGTCGCGCTGAACTTCCGATGCGCGCGCTCGTGCGCTCGTTGCTTGCCTTCGGCGCGGCCGTACTGCTGGCGGCGGCGGGCAACGCGTTCGCGCAGGAGGAGCCGGCGATCCCGCCGCTGCATGCGCGCGTCACCGACACCACCGGCACGCTGACCGCGCAGCAGGCGCAGGAGCTGGAGCAGCGCCTCGCCGCGCTGGAGCAGCGCAAAGGCGCGCAGCTCGCCGTGCTGATCGTGCCGACGACGCAGCCGGACACGATCGAGGATTACGCCGTCCGCGTGTTCGACCAGTGGAAGCTGGGGCGCAAGAACGTCGACGACGGCGTGCTGCTGATCGTCGCCAAGGACGACCGTCGCGTGCGCATCGAAGTGGCGTACGGCCTGGAAGGCGCGATTCCCGACGCCGCCGCCAGCCGCATCATCCGCGAGTACATCACGCCGCGTTTCCGCCAGGGCGACTACTACGGCGGCATCGGCGACGCGGTCAACGTGCTCACCCAGTTGATCGACGGCGAGCCGCTGCCGCCGCCGCTGGAGGAGCGCGAACCCGCGCAGCCCGGCGCCAGCTGGCTGCCGCTGCTGTTCTTCGCGTTCGTGCTGGCGACGATCCTGCGCGCGCCGTTCCGGCGCCTGCGCGCGCCGGGACGAGCGCTCGGCACCGGCCTGCTGAACGCCGCGGCCAGCCTGTTCTTCAGCGGCGGGCGCTGGGGCTTCGCGTTGGCCGGCCTCGCGATCGGCCTGCT